>NZ_JVDT01000161.1 GCF_001076885.1 Bacillus sp. 522_BSPC | reverse complement strand
CCTGAATTATTCATAGAAAATCATTAATTGGTTACAATCGTTATTCCAATAAGCTTTTTTGTTAAATGTTAATTCACTTGATAAATGAAAAAAGAATCCATTTCTGATAAGGTTAAAACAACGACGAAATAACCACAGAAAGGATTCTTATAATGGCTACTTTACCGCAAATTACCCTTGATTTCAATCGCAAAATTAAATTGTCAAATGATGGAGGGGATCTGTCCTCCGATACTGGTGAATTTCTTTTTAGGGAATTCGATGAGAAAATTGGATTTTCAAAAACACTAGAAAACCATTTGAGGTTAAACGATTCTAGGGCCTATTACCTCCATTCAAACGAGAACTTATTACGTCAAAAGATTTATCAAATGATTGCGGGCTATTCCGAGGATGATGCAGCTGATCATTTAACGAAAGATCCAGTTTTCACCCAAATCATAGGAACGCCAGCGCTCGCTTCACAACCGAGTTTATCTCGTTTTTACACACGTTTTGATAAAGAGTCTATTGATCATTTAAATCAAGCAAACCAAGAATTACTTGATAAAATCCATTCATTTCGGGGGTCCGAAGCTTTATTTATCGATTTGGATTCAACCCATTCTGATACTTATGGAAATCAAGAGGATTCTTCCTACAATACGCATTATGGAACAATGGGTTTTCATCCATTGGTTGCTTTTGATGGTGCTACAGGTGACTTTCTTAAAGCGAAGCTTCGTCCCGGAAATGTATATACTTCAAATGGTATTGTTGAGTTTATTCAGCCATTAATTGAACACTACAACCAAAAGTTCCCTGAAACGAATTTATTCCTTCGTGGAGACAGTGGGTTTGCCGTCCCCGACTTGTACGAATTGTGTGAAAAGGAATCCGTTTTATATGTGATCCGATTAAAATCTAACCTACAATTACAAAGTCTTGCTAAAGAATACCATCCTTCTTCTGCACCACGAGATGTTTCAGAAACAGAGCGCTATTTTGAAGAAGCCACTTATCAAGCCAAGTCATGGTCGAAACCAAGAAAAGTGATTATCCAATCGGTACGACCAGCTGGTGAATTACTTTTTGCCCATTCCTTTTTTGTTACAAATTTTGAAATAGCTTCTCCAAAAGACATCGTACGAGCTTATCAAAAAAGAGGAACGATGGAAAACTATATCAAGGAATCAAAGAATGGCTTTTATTTGGATCACATGAATAGTCATTCTTTTCAAGTCAACACGGTAAAAATGATGCTAAGCCTGCTTGCTTATAATTTAACGAATTGGTTACGAACCATTTGCTTTCCACAAGGTCAAAAGATGATGCAAATTGATACCATACGTACAAGGCTTATTAAAGTTGCCAGTAAACTAGTGAAATCAGGTAGATCTTATTACTTTAAATTGTCATCAAGTTTTGTCTATCAGAAATTCTTTTGGAACGTATTGGGTCAAATACAAAAACTCCAGATTGAGTAGCTTAACTTGGTTTTACCAACTGAAAAAAATTTAAATTTCAGTTAAGGGGAGAAGTCTGCCTAAAAATAGGACATTTCCAATGGGAAATAAATTAATTAGATTTTAAAGGTTAGAAAATGTTCAATCTTATAAAAAGATAGAAAACTCTCACCTGCATTTTAGAAAAACGTGCATCTTTTAAAGTGCTATGAATATTTCAGGTATCTATTTTTTTTATTTAGCAACTAGGGTTATTCGTGATTTTGGAGAATTGGTAACAACATTTATTCTTCCTATCACTCCTGTAGAAATTTGTAATTTTAGCTTAATAGTAATCCTTACCTACATCATCTATTTAGGAATGGAAGTCTTAGGAAGAGTAACAGAAGTATTTACACCATACGCCATTTTGTTCCTTATCATTATGACCTTTCTATTAATTGGAGATGGTGACATAAAATTAGAGAGAATTACACCTATTTTAGCTACAGGTATAACACCAGTGTTAGATACCATTTTCCCGTATGAACTCATTAGACCATATGGTCAATTATTTACATTAACATTTTTATTCTCTAATTTGCCACAACAAAAATATGTACGACATACATTAATTTACTCTGTAATTTCATCCGGCTTTTGGTTGACGATAGGAACTCTAATTATAACTACTTCTTTAGGCACTTCCATCGCAATTCGAAGTAATTTTCCACTTGTAAGTGCATCTCGCTTAATTAACATAGGCGATTTCTTACAAAGATTAGATGCATTCGCCGTGTTTATTATCGCATTAGGTGTGATTATTAAAATTTGTATTTTTTCCTTTGCAGGTTTAAAAGGTTTAGAATACATCTTTAAAATCCCCTATCGAGTATTAGTCGTTCCAACCATGTGTATTTTATCCCTGTATTCCACCTTTATTAGTTTCGAACTTTCTGACCATATCACCGAATCAGTAACGGTAGTTCCATATTTTTTAAGCTTACCTTTATTTTTTCTATTACCTAGTTTATTTATGTTATTAGCAATAATTAAACTGAATTTTAAGTCACAGTGACAACCCGAAATTTGTCGATAAATATAGGTATATCTGTATCTATCCTACGCAAATGGATTAATCAATTTCGATTTAAATAAGGAATATTCCCAAATGAAGTTCGTTCATTTGTCCTCCCAAAAAATATATGCGGTGTAATTGCATTCATTTTTCTTTACAATGTTGCCATCACAATCACTTAAAAATACAGCATTGCAATCTTATTAACTCCCTGTCAACATAATTCAAGGTATCACTATGACAGAGAATCAATATACTCGCAGATGAAAAAAATCAATCATGATGAGTATTTAGAATGGTGGAGGATAACAATAGCGAACTCACTCAGCTTGCAGAAAAGAAAAATGACATGATCTCCATGCTTGAAAGTAATCGACAAGTTAAAAGAAGAGCTTCTTCCATTTCTTAACTTTGATTGCTAACGTCCGAAATTCTACATCGTCTCATCAATATAATCAATGTAAAAGAAGACGGCACACCGGTTATTCATTACCGATTTGCCGCCCCGACATTTGTATAGAAGCATGATTTCCCCTTATCGGGAGCCTGCTTCTTCTTTTAAAATCATCTGCGATACTACCTCAACATGGCTTGAGAGGACAGAATGAATGTCATTTGAACCTGCCAGTTCTCGGAAACATATCTACTGCGTTTTTGGGGCTATCGGTAGACGGAAACATATCCACTCAGTCAAATTACCTTCACTGGACGAACCACGCTGTCATCTTCATCATTAATCAACTTTCCTTCTAAATATTTATCAAATATTCCAAGAGAAAGAAAGGTAACAACTCCGTCATTATTTTAAATTTCCAATTCTATTGGCTTTGACGAAAGGAAAATCAAATGCACTTTTATATCCTCATCCACACCGATAAATTCCTTTACTTTCTAAGGTTCTGAAAGTATTATGTCATATCTCTGCCTGCAACGATCATAATACCCATATAACATCAAAATCACCATAATATATTTCCCAATCACCGAAAATCCTTTGGTATTTTACATCTTTTTCATTAATCTTTTTAGAGTATGGGATAGGTTTGTACGTAACGAGGATTAGCATAATAGGGCGGTCTAGGTCCTATTAACGGCATTGACCACGTGTAAGGGTTGTTATTATAGAGCATCTCTACTTTTTCATCTAGAAAATTCACTAGTAATAATTTGACTTCAGGGCTATATTGAAACAAGCGAATAACCTCCTCTTAAATTTACCTAATACACCTTATTCAGCAACCTCTTATAAAGAGCAAGTACTTCTTTCATAAAGCTTTAAACAATTTTGGATTGGAACATGCACTAGGTACGCCCATGCAACATAATGTAAAATGGTATTTTCTATTAATGCAAGGAGGTCTCCAATGAAACAGTATGAGCAAAAAAATCAGAAGAGAATCACCGATGGAAATTATCCAATATATCCAAATTACGGGGTAATAACTCGCTATGAAGAAATTCCGATTAATGTCCCTGAACAACGTCAACTTCGACAACCGGGCGTTGAAAAACTGATGGTTCCCCGGCCTATTATTGAAAATCCAGAGTACAGGGGAAGCGGGAAATTAACAGGGAAAGTCGCCCTCATCACAGGTGGGGACAGTGGGATCGGAGCAGCTGTAGCAATTGCGTTTGCTAAAGAAGGTGCTAGTGTTGCCATTTCCTACTTGGATGAACATGAAGATGCAAGCAGAACAAAAGCACGGATCGAACAACTCGACCAGCGTAGCATTTTATTGCCAGGTGATGTCCGAGAGAAAATTCAATGTATCTCCATCGTGGAACAAACGATCCAATCATTCGGACGATTGGATATTCTTGTTAACCACGTGGGTATCCAGTTCCAGCAGCCAAGTTTACTCGATATCACTGACGAGCAATTCGATGACACCTTTAAAGTTAATATCTATTCTCATTTTTACACAACTAGAGCAGCGCTTCCCTATTTGAAACCAGGCAGCTCAATTATTAATACATCTTCGGTTACGGCTTTTAAAGGTCCTTCACAATTGATTGATTACACATCAACGAAGGCAGCGAATATTGGCTTTACTCGTGCTTTGGCCAATAATCTTATAGATAATGGAATTCGGGTCAATGCTGTAGCACCAGGATCAACCTGGACTCCACTCCAACCGTCAACATATTCTGCAGATCAGGTCGCTATATTAGGTTCCAGTAATCCGATGCGGAGAATGGCCCAACCATTTGAGCTTGCGCCAGCATACGTCTATCTTGCCTCTGACGATTCCAGATTTGTTACTGGCCAAACCATTCATGTTAATGGTGGAGAGCTAACATCATCATAAGAAACTATTCGACCAGTAAGATTAGTTAATCTTGATGCTTGATAAATTCCATTAAATAAGTTAATAATTGTGGGTACAACTTGTCAGTTCCTTGGTGTTAGGGATTAAGTGTTGCGTGTGGTAACCCCACTTTTAATCTAAAACTATGGGGGTGGCAAGTTTTTTGCATTTATAGCCCTTTAAATCAAGGATTATTAACTTTTTTAATATAAAAGTTTTGACATTACGGTATGTTATAAAGGAGGCGAATTATGATTCTCTCTAAATTTGTAGACGAACTACCCATCCCACCTATTTTAAAACCTCGATGGAAAGATCAGTTTTATACTTATTACGAAGTAAATATGACTGAATTCAGTCAATCACTTCATAGTCAGTTAAATGACTCAACTGTTTGGGGGTACGAAGGTGGATATCCAGGACCTACAATTGAAGTCGAAAGTGGAGAAAAAGTGTTTATTAAATGGATTAACAATCTTCCTGATAAGCATCTTTTTCCAATCGATTATACGGTTCATGGGGCTCATCGGGACGTGCCTGATGTAAGAACAGTCGTGCACGTACACGGTGCTTGTGTTGAATGGGAAAGCGATGGCTACCCAGAGGCTTGGTTTACAAAGGGATTCAAACAAGTGGGGCCATATTTTAGAAAGCAAATCTATCGATATGATAATTGTAATAATGCTTGCACGCTGTGGTATCATGACCATACGATTGGGATTACGAGGCTAAATATTTATGCAGGTTTGGCAGGATTTTATCTTATCAGGGAAAATCGGGAGCGTTCATTGAATTTACCGAGTGGAAAATATGAGATTCCTCTTATGATACAAGACAAGACATTTAATGAGGATGGTTCTCTTTACTACCCGAAGCAACCGGAAAAACCGATTCCTGAATTAGAAATGTCGATTATTCCTGAATTTATTGGGGATACGATTCTAGTAAATGGTAAAGTATGGCCTTATTTAAAAGTGGAACCACGTAAATACCGATTTAGGCTTTTAAACGGATCCAACACTCGTTTCTATAGGATTAAGCTTGATTCTGAACAACTTATGTATCAAATTGCGACTGATGGAGGACTGCTAGAATATCCAATTGGTATCAAGGAAATCATGTTAGCCCCTGCAGAAAGGGCAGATGTAATCATTGATTTTACCAACTTAGAAGGGAAGAATATTATCATGAAAAATGATGCCCCCGCTCCTTTTCCAGGGGGGATCAAACCGGATCCAAATACGGTTGGTCAAGTGATGCAATTTAGAGTAACTCTTCCTTTATCAAGTGTTGACACTAGTACAATTCCGGCTTATATGATACCTGTTCCAAAAATAAAGGAACAGTCAGTTACGAGGATAAGATACCTAACATTAAATGATAATATGGATCAGTACGGTCGTGAATGGATGCTATTGGATAATAAACCATGGGATGCACCCATATCAGAAAATCCAAAATTAGGGGCAACCGAAATATGGTACCTCATCAACGTAACTGATGATTCACACCCAATTCATCTTCACTTAATTGATTTTCAAATACTTGACCGAAGAAATTTCGATGTTGATAAGTTTAACAAGGAGAAGGTTATCGAATATACAGGTCCGGCAATGCCACCGGAACCACAAGAACGAGGATGGAAAGATACCGTTCGAGCTAATCCGAAGCAAGTTACTCGAATAATCATGCGGTTCGGACCATTTACCGGGTTATATATATGGCACTGTCATATCTTGGAGCACGAGGATTATGAGATGATGAGACCGTATATTGTTATCCGATAATAATCGATGGCTCGAGAGGACAGAACGAATGTCTTTCGAGCTGTCGGTTCTTGGAAACATATCCACGACATTTTTTACACTATCGGTAGGTAGGAACATATCAATCAATTTTCCATTTTTTGAGAAACATGATATGAGGGAATATATCCATCTTAAGCTAAATTTACATAAATCTTATCACATATTAACTTAATCACGCTCCTAAATTTAAGTATTATCACTACTCATTTTTCTAGTGAAAACTATAATTGCTATAGACATAACTATAACAGCATATCCAATTACCCACCATAAATGTGGGAATATATGATGATAGTCACCTGAAATTGCAGCCCGTCCTGCATCAACAGCATGTGCAAAGGGAAGCAATTCAGCAATTTTCTTAAAGGGTCCTCCAACAAGGGCAAGATCAAACCAAGTACCTGAAAGCCATGCACTTAAATTTGTCAGTAAAGCTCCGCATACGCCACCTACCTGCTTATCGGTGAACAAACTGCCACAAAGTAATCCAATAGCAATAAACAGTATTGCAGCTGGAACTAAAACTATAACTGCTAGTAAAACATTTAAACTAATTGTCAATCCAAGAAAGAATGCAACAGCAAAGCACACTCCAACCTGTAAGATTGCCATGGGTAGTAAGGGGAGTGTGTACCCAAATATGAAATTACTGGACATAAGCGGAGATGTGAATAAGCGTAACATCAATGAACTAGTTCTGTCTTTTGCAATCAACATGCCGGAGAAGAGTGAAATAAATGATAGTCCGAAAACAGCAATTCCAGGAGTCAATTGTTCAATTACAAATAGCTCTACAGGAACATTCGATTGAATAGCAGAGAGTAACAAGAGTAAAATAACGGGAAAGCCTATGCCAAAAGCTAAGTTAAGTTTATCCCTCAAAATTTCTTTACTATTCCTCGTAGCCAATGCTAATGTCTTCATACACTAGCCCTCCCTTCTCCTGCAATGGCAATAAAGGCATCTTCAAAACTTTCGGCGCTTGTTTTTTTAATCAGTTCGTCAGCTGTACCAACTTCTTTTAACTCTCCTTTTGTCATTATCCCTATACGATCTGACAAAGAGACTGCTTCCTCTAAGTAATGGGTGGTTAATATTATCGTGACCTTACCTTTCATTTTTTTAATAATAGTCCAAAGTTCTCTTCTTGCAATTACATCAAGTCCAAGAGTGGGTTCATCAAGAAATAATAACCGTGGTTCTGATATTAATGCCATTGCAATACTAAGACGTCTCTGCCAACCACCTGATAATGTTTTAGCTCGATCTTTTGCTATGTTAGACAGACCAAATGAAGAAATGATTTCATTTGATTTTTCTTTGGAATCTTTTCTATCATACCCATATATTCCGGTAATAAATTCAAGGTTCTCTCTAACAGTCAAATTTGGAGCGATTGCAGTTTCTTGAGGAGAAACATTAATTAATTCTTTTACCTTGAAAGCATCTGAGATAATGCTGTTTCCTAATACTAAGGCATCACCATTTGTTGGTTTTACAAGACATGATAACATTTTTATAGTTGTAGTTTTACCAGCACCATTTACTCCGAGCAAAGCAAATAATTCTCCTTGATTAACGCTTAGATTAAGAGCATTAACTGCAACTCTCTCCTTATATTTCTTTGTAAGATTTTCTGTTTGGATTGCTATCATTCCTCGCCCTCCTTATCTTTATTTAGCTTTTTGATTTCTTCCGCAAAAATTAAACTATCTTTTTCGTTATGCTCAGGATAAATTTCTTTTGATCTCCCATCAAGAATTGCATCTGCAATCTTGTCGAAAACACCCATCCGTTCAATTGCAATACCTTTTTGAGCGTCTGCAAGTAGTATCAATGTATCCCCAGATTCAATGCTAAACATATCACGCACTTCTTTTGGTATAACAATCTGTCCTTTAGGTCCTACTTTAACTGACCCCATGTATTTACCATCCTTTTCTTTATCACTCTTCATAACATAACCTCCAAATCATTTTTATAATTTTATCTACCAACTCGTTTTACTTGTATAACAAGTTATACTAATTATACTTATAAATAATTCCCTTGTCAATAATTATTTGAGTAGGCCGACATTCAAAGAGAGTTTTCTTCTCACTCGGCAGCCTTCTAATCTGAGTTATATTTCTATATCAATCTCAACATCCGATTTGAATTCAACGGTGAGTTTATCATCAAAAACTGTTACCTTTTCAATAAGCCGCCTTACTAATTGCTCATCATATTCCTCCAACTCGCAGGATTGCTCATTCAAGAAATCAGTCATTTCAGCGATTCGTTGCCTTTTTCCTTCTCGCTCTGCATTTTCAACAAGTGCTTTTTGCTTTAATTCTTGAAGTCGGTAAATTTCATCAGCAACATCTTCATAGTCATTCTTGGACTTTGCTTGGACAAGAAGCTGTTGTTGTAATTCTTCCAATTTGCTATCAATGTCATCAGTGATATTATCTTTTTCTTCATTAAATACAGTAGCTATGTTTTTCTGTAGCGCCTGGATGAAGGGTTCTTTGTTAGCCAAAAGTTCGTTAATAGCCTTAACCACTGCTGTCTGCAATGTTTCCTCGTTTATGGTAGGGGCAGTGCATTCAGACCCTTTTTCCTCCAAACGACTGACACATCTCCAAACAATAGACTTGTAACCTCGGTTATTCCAGTGTACTCGTCGGTAAATATCACCGCATTGCCCGCAGTAAACAATACTTGATAAGGCATACTTACTACTATAAACTCGCTTTTTACCGCCCTTGCCGCCGCGAAGATTTGCTCTTCGAACCATCTCTTCTTGAACCTGCATAAAAAATTCACGTGGGATGATAGGCTCATGGCTGTTTTCTACGTAATACTGGGGAACGATGCCGTTATTCTTGACCCGCTTTTTAGAAAGGAAATCAACTGTGTATGTCTTTTGTAGTAGGGCATCACCGATATACTTTTCATTCTGCAGTATCTTTTTCAGTGTTTCCGGTCTCCATTTTGCTTTGCCTGCTGCTGTAAGAATACCGTCTGCTTCAAGTCCTCTTGCTATCTGCAAAAGGCTGGCTCCCTCTAGGTACTCCCTATAAATCCGTTTAACAACTTTAGCACCCTCTGGATCAATCACTAATTGCTTGTTTTCATCCTTAGTGTAACCAAGGAAACGCTTGTGGTTGACTTGAACCTCACCTTGCTGATATCGATACTGAATACCTAGCTTAACGTTCTGGCTTAAGGACTGGCTCTCCTGCTGGGCAAGTGATGCCATAATGGTAAGTAGGACTTCACCCTTAGAATCCATGGTGTTGATATTCTCTTTCTCGAAGAACACAGCAATGTTTTTATCCTTTAACTGCCGGATGTACTTAAGACAATCCAACGTGTTTCTGGCAAATCGGCTTATTGATTTTGTGATGACCATGTCAATATTGCCTGCCATACACTCCTCAATCATGCGGTTAAATTCATCACGCTTTTTCGTATTGGTACCAGTGATACCGTCATCCGCAAAAATACCTGCCAATTCCCATTCCTTGTTCCTCTTAATATAGTTTGTATAATGCTCAATCTGAATTTCGTAACTTGAGGCCTGCTCATCACTATCTGTTGAAACTCGGCAATAAGCTGCCACTCGTATTTTGGGTTTACTCTCACTATTTTTATTATTTCCGATTCGTTTAATTGCTGGAATTACTGTTACATTCCTGCTAACTGCCACTGGTTACACCTCACTTTCTATCAAACTGTAAGCATATTCTGCCTGCTTATATGGATCGTCATATTTTTGTACCAGAGGTTTTGCTTTGAACTTTACAGGATAAGTCGTTTCCGGCACATCTTTGGGCTCCCATATCCTTCCGAGCTTTTCTGCTCGCTTTCGTTTTTCTAACCTTGCTTTTTCAAATGTCTCCTCATCAATAATTGGAGGGTAGAATTCATCGCCAAGGTAATGCTTGTTCTGCAACATCTTACTTACTGTGGCATGGTAGCAGTCTATCCCAGCTTGTTTAGCAGCATCCTTCAAAGAAAGTCCTGCCAAATATCCTGAATATAATTCTTTTACCTGCTCTGATGATTTTTCATCCACAACAGCCTTTCCATCTTCAATTCTATATCCATAGGGTGTGTGCCCCATCTAATTCACCAACCTTTCCTTCAATGTGATTCCACATTTTAATTCAAATCCGACTTCCTCTCGTGAAAGGACAATAATCTTCTCTACGTATTCTTCAAACAGCTCATCCCCATAGGATGTGAGCATTTTGGACTTAGTGGCAAACTTAAGTAAATGGTCAACCTCGTCTACTTTTGCAAAATTGCCATTGACAGAACGAGTAAGTTGATCCTTTTCAGCAAGAAGTCTTTCTCTTTCTGCTTCCAGTGAATTCTTTTCTTTATTAAAAAGAGCAGGTTCCAGATATCCTTTGGCCATTAAACCCGTCAACATCTGGCTCTGCTCCATGTTATTTTCAATCTTAGTCTCCAACTCTTCAATTCTGCGAAAACTTGCCGCATTGTTCTGGTTACGTAACCCATTCAAAAGTGGTCTTAATATGAATTTCTGACCGAAAATGAGTTTATTCATCATCGTGACAAATGCAGTCTTTATATCTTCATCTCGTATGAACTGCATGGAACATTCCGTTATATTGCTTATATGCTTACTGCAACACCAAGCAATGTATTTTCTTCCAGATGAATGAATCCGTCTTTTAAAGGTACTGCCACATTCCGAGCAGATGATTTTACTGGAGAAAGAATATCGGTTTAAATATTTGCTGTTGCGCTTTTCGATGCTTTTTTCCTTTGCTCTCTGATTGAGAACGGCATCTACAGCTTCAAAATCTTCATGGCTGATAATTGCCTCATGATGGTTTTCTACTAGATACATATCTTTCTCACCATAATTGGTGTGCCTATTAAAATGGCTGTCCGTATAAGTCTTTTGCAAAATAACATCACCAGTATATTTTTCATTAGTCAGAATCCCTCTAATCGTAGTAGCTGTCCAACGACCACCTCTTTTTGATGGGATACCCTTTTGATTAAGATCATTTGCAACTTTCTGTGTGCCTTTGCCCGATAATACCTCTGCAAAAATATACTTCACAACTTCAGCCTGCTTGGGGTTTACTATCATTTGACCGTCATTATTTTGATAACCATATGGCGGGTAGGAAATTTTAAAGGTTCCGTTTTGAAATCGTCTTTGAATGGCCCACTTCGTATTTTCTGAAATGGAAATTGACTCACTTTCTGCAAGCCCACTTAAAATGGAGAGCATCAACTCGCTTTCCATTGAACCCGTATTGATATTTTCCTTCTCAAAATAGATATGAACCCCAAGGCCTATCAGTTTTCGAACCATCTCCAAGCAGTCTGTAGTATTTCTCGCAAATCGGCTGATGGACTTTGTAATAATTAAGTCAATCCTTCCAGTTTCACAGTCTGATAACATTCTAAGCAGGTCAGAGCGGTTTTCCTTTTTCGTGCCACTGATTCCCTCGTCATAATATAAGCCTGCATATTCCCATTCTGGATTCGCCTTTATATAAGTCTCATAATGAGCCTTTTGCGCTTGCAAGCTGACTAGCTGTTCATTACTATCTGTTGAAACTCGGCAGTAGGCAACTACTCGTGTTTTTGGCTTAATAAAAGAGTTGGCTAGATTCCCTTCTATTTTCGTTATCTTTTTCATCCTCTCACCTCCTTCTTGGTAGGTCACATATTACCTCTGGAACCCTTATATATCAACGGTTTCAGGGCATTATCTCAGCTAAAAAGGGGGAGAATGTTTGGCGATTGAGTGCATCTATCTTGTTGAATTCTACTTCAGTTATTAAGCCTTTTTCGAGCATCTTTCTCAGCAATTTTTCTGCCTGAATATAATCAAACTCACGTTGTAACTGTTCCTGTGACACTCTCTTAAGTGCGGTGATGCTTTTGTCTATAACCTCATCCGAGATCTTCGTAACTTTTTTATCCTCGTGCTGATTCACTAGGAATCACCTCCTACCTAATAGCCGTGGGAACAGGTCGAAGTTGAGGATTTGTAGAATTTAATTAAATCAAGGCATAAAAAAAGAGCCTGCAAGGGAAGAACCCCCGCAGGCTAGATAAATTAATAGTTTAATATTTTATTTAGGAATCTCGATGATTTTTAACTCGCTCAATTTGTTAATCATACTTAATAAATGCATCCGTAAAGCCTGCCTTTTTAGCCTTGGCAAGCTGTGCCTCAGCATTTGCTTTATCCGAATATGCACCGATCTGCACACGGTAATATTTCTTTTTCACTGGTTCTGCTGGCTTATTTTCTGTGATTAGTAATTTCTTCACATCCGCTCGAAAGGTGTCCATACTCTTCCCATGTTTAGGGAACCAGTGCATCACATCCCCATGGTTACTGGCAATGCCTCGTTTATAACCTTCGCTGTGACAGATGATATCTTTTTCGCTAAATCCATAGAGTTTGCAAAGATGTACACAAAGCTCCACAGCTTCCTTGTAAACAGCAGAAAAATACGAGGCATCGGTCAATCCGTCCTCGCAAATTTCAAATCCAATATGAGTATTGTTCGCAGCTCCGCCAGCATGCCAACCTCGGTGATTCCAAAGTAATGTTTGATAGGTAGCAATGGAACCATCTGCTAATTTACCAATGAAGGCATGGACACAGACTTCACGCCCTCCAGGTTTGTCTTGATTCCAATGGTTGTTATACTGGTTCTTTCCTAGCAAGCCATCGTCTGGGCCAACGTAGCGCTTCAACCATGGGTTGTTTGCACCAGTCGAGTGAACCATAATACCCTTTGGCGTTATGATTTTACCCGCTTTATAGCAGGCATTGTTCGTAAGTAATAGTTTGCGTAACTTCATTAAAATCACCTCTAATCAAATATTAAGTCAATCATCTTCCACCACCAGGCTTAGGCGGTTCCCCATCACGTCCATGTAGTTGCTGTAAAACCGATTTTAGGTTTTCTGGAATAGGCAGTCCAATATGTCCAGCGTTCTCTAAAATGGATACTCCTTCATTACTTAGGTAGAAAAAGATTACTGCTGTTCGTAAAATGCCACTATTTTCTCCAATACTAACCAAAATTTGTGTATCGATAATATGAGCGATGCCTACCATTATAAAGATGAGTACCTTTTTGAAAATCCCCTTAGCACCGATTTCGCTACACAGTTTTTTGTTTGCAATTGCACAAAAGACACCTGTCAGGTAGTCAATGATCACAAAGGCTACCAGTGCATAGAGAAATCCGTCATAACCGCCGAGAAACCACCCAAGAAATCCACCGACTGCGGCAATAGCCAGCTGTATCCAATTCCAAATTTCTTTCATTAAAGACACCTCCGTTTCGTGTATTTCCATATAGAAAAGCGCCCCTGCAAATGACAAGAGCGCTGAATTTTATTTTTACATTATTTTTATTAGGTCATGAATTTGTTGCATCACATCTGCCCTAGGCCTTCCTGTACCAATAGGTAGCCATGTGACAGATGGTATATCGAACGCATGGGAAGAATCAAAACTATTAATTATCATAATAATCGCATCAATAGCTTTACGCATTTCAACGATATGGAATGGCCAATTCTTAACAGTGGTCTTTCTTGCGATGATCTCCTCTTTCCAAGTTGCAGGGGACATATTGTAATAGCTACGTACCCTGTTTATAGCAGTTCGAAGCGTCTTAATATGCGCTGCCTTTACATGTGTCACATTAGCGGTGATGATTTCAAAAGGTAATGCTAAAATCGTGAAGGTACGAACAACTTCTGTGCTTGCTGACTCGATATCACTGTCAAGGCAACGAAAAGTAACCGTATGATTTCCTACAGAAAGCGGTTCAGCTTGGTAAATTGTCTTGACCCCATTACCAAGATAGCCGCTTACAGAAAACCGCTCAGGATTGTCTACGCTGTTTTGCCATGAACCAGAGTCAATCCTTACCTCCACTATTTGTGTTTGTCCATCTGGTTCAATTCCTGTTGTGATCATAAAACGTGGTGTAGCATTATAAGTAAAATTGCCAGACATTGGACAGTCCACTATCGGTGCTACAGGCGGGCTGTTTTTCTTTACCGCGTTACTAACAACATAGGCAGACACTGCATCAAGTGCATCTGTGACGCTGATTCGATAACGAGTATATCTACCGGCAACCTGTGAGGCATTTACCTGAAGAGTGCCTGAAGTCGCATTGGAAATAACTGTCGTCAGTGCTTCATAAGCAGACCAATTTAGTCCATCTATCGAAGTGGCCTGTTGAATAACATATTGCTTGATGGAGCTGGTTCCAGGTACCGTTCCACTCCACGAAAGGTTTATTGTATTTACTTCATAGATAGGAGGGTTTGCGGCAAAAATAGTCGGCGGTATTGGTAGTATGTTTTTACGAACAGTATTACTGGTAATAGTCCAGCCTGAGTAAAAATCCTCTCCAGCTGTACCACGGGTTCTTATTCGGAACCGACGATAATGACCACGTGTAGCAGGTGGACTGACATTTAAAATACTGCTTGTTGCAGAAGTATTGACTATCGCCAATGCCAACCAAGCACCCCAATTGCTATTATCTGGCGAATCACTATATTGTATTTCGTAGGAAGTGATGGGATTACCTGCGCCACCAGCTGCTCCACTCCACGAAAGAGTAACGTTTCCTTCAGATAATGTTGCACTTACCGTGCAGGCAGTCGGTGCTGCACAGGCAGTGATGTTGCAATAAATGCTATTACTGATTTTCTCTATTGAGTAAACATCAAATGTGTCAATTGTCCAAATACCAAATTGTGTATATGTTCCTGGGGTCCTCGATACAATTGGATTATAGCTACCACCGCTTGCTGCCAATGTCAACATGGTCAACACATTCCACGCACTCCATGTGCTGTTATCCGTGGATGTGCGACTGGCAATTTGATACCCCTTAATTGGACTGGTACCGCTAGACGCTCCGCTCCAAGTAAGTGTGATAGTCTCATTACTATATGCCGCAGGGGAGGCAACAGCAGTCGTTGCTGGCTTTGGTACCGTATTCCTGCGGACGCTGTTTGTGGATACTTTCCAGCTAGAGTAATAACTAGCTCCTGCTGTACCACGGGTTCGTACACGAAATCTTCGGTAATTACCTCGCGTTGAGGGCGGTGCTACTGATACACTGCCACTTGATGCTGTGGTGGTCACAGTTGTCAGAGCAGTCCATGCTCCCCATGTGATGTTATCGGCAGAATCACTATATTGAATCTCATAACTAGAAATCGTATTATTGATGCCCCCAGAAGCACCACTCCAAGAAAGAGTCACATCCCCTTCCGCAAGTGTCGGGGAAACCGTACAAGATGTCGGTGCTCCACATGCTGTAGTAAGCAATGGAGAGCTTAATACCGTATAACTCGAATTGGTAATTACACCAGAGGATAATGGCAATCGCCCATCAGATACCACTTTGAATGTGACTGGCTGGGTTGCATTACCTGTAGTAGAAGCACAGGTCACCGAAACATACCTGAGTCTTGGTGTAGTTCCATCCCAGTTATCCCCGTCCGCCGCTTTGATTCGCACCTGCGAAGAAGATCCATTTACAGTCATTGTACAAAGCAATGCATAACCATTATGGATGAAGGAACCTGAAGAACCCAATGCAGCGGATATGGTAAAGTTGTATGTCATCTGGCTATTATTAGGTCGGCTTTTAGTATAAGTAATCGTGTAATAAACGGTCGGGCTGGAACCCGCCTGCAGAGTGATGCCGTTAATATCCGCCACTTATATTCACCTCCTATTCATAAACCGCAGAAACTAGCGAGTTTACCAACCCGCAAAGACTAGTATTCAACCGAGTATCAATAATGTTATTTGCTGAAATCGATGTAGCAGCTGAAGGTATTAGAACATCAGCAATACCTAGTTCATAGACATCGCTTGTTCTTGTCAATTCCGGAGCTATGGGCGATGCCGTTGGAGTACCAGTAACAATGGCGAGCTGAATGCTTCTCGTAATTTGACTTAAACGAACCACAACCCTGTCTATGCGAGGATTGCTCCCAGCTGCTGTAGCAAGGGGTTTATTTAAAACATCCGTATTTTCATATCTATAACCATTAATCCATGCACTGCCCGGTGCTATGGTTACTGCTAATCCAATCCCAGGAGATACCAGTAAGTTTGTTGGTGTCGCATAAAACACACCATTCGAGACAAGGCTTCCAAAGTATGCAGCGAAGTCCGTTGCATCATAGACTCTATCACCATCGGATGAATTGAAAAATCCGCTTTTTTCCATCAATCACTCCTCCTTCTATTCCGTTTTTGTATACTCTATTACTACATAGCCTGTATACGCAGTTCTATCATTGCCTGGTTCGACTACAATGTCGGTCTTATTTGCGAAGAGTCCGATTTGCGATGCGAAGTTGTTGTACCGGGCAAGGGGCAGTGGCAAGAATACGGTCCCATTTGTCGCAAAGCCTGTTAAACTGACAATAGTGCTGAGGTTTGATATGCCGTGAGCTACGCTTTTCGGTGTCGCATTTGTAAGTGACCCAAGATTCACTTGCTTGCGATAAATTGTCTTACCATCTATCCATAGTCGCCCAGTGTTTTGTTCTGTAGTTGAATAGTCGCTAAAAGAAGAAACCATTTTAGTAGCTGTAATTGTACGGTCTGCAATTTTTAAACCTGTAACTGCTCCATTGGCAATTCTTGCAGTAGTTACAGGTTCATTATTGATATTAAGCCAGTTTGCTTGTCCAGAAGGGTTATTAAATACGAAAACAGAAATCACATAGAAAGTCAGCGTATTGCGAGAAATAAAGAAACCCATTGCCCGCTGATATCCATTTCCCGTATTGTCCCCGCTATGTTTTATCAAAAAGACATGGCCGTCGTCACTTGGCTGGTCACTAAACTTATTGCCACTCCATGAGGTGAAATAAAAGGCATCTCCAGGTTTCATATAATACAACGCATATTGTCCAATCGATATAGTTCCTCCGCCAACATTGATTTCGAGCGCAGGTAGTTTTCCATACAGATTGTTGATAGTAGATGCTACGTTGTCTCCTTGAATCTTTGAATCTACCTCCGTCAAGTCGCCTAAGGTTTCCTCAACTGTTACTAGCGTATCCTCCACTGCTCCTAAAGCCTGTGCAATTTCAGATATGCCAGTTGGAGCCGATATTGCTGTTTTCACCTCGCTCAAGTCGGAGTGTAATTTTTGGGCTATTGTCAATTCAGCTTTTCCGAATACTACACTGATACTCTGGCCATCTGCGTCATAGGTTTCTTCAACTTCGGTGATGCGTGTCGTCATGGATACACCCCATGCTTTGGAAATGACTTTGACGGTCTGCCCAAGATCGAAGTCTATCTTATATGACAAATTACCGTGTGGATTGACCGATGTATCAAATGAATAGCGTATGGCTTGCTCACTCAGCTTACTTTGACCTCGAAAGATTAGTGTATCAATGTAATCTAAACCAAAGTCTTCTGCCCGTAAGTCCTTAGCATCCACAAAAATTTCGTGCCTTGTCTCACCAGAGCCACTTGTAATTGCAACAAAAGTTCTGTCTGGACCTTCTCCTTCACCACCAACAAGGGCGGTGTTGGCATAATCTCCAGCACTTATTGTATAAATCTGTTCTGTAAGGTTTTCATATTCCTTAGAAAATACAGCTTGTGATTCCGTTCCCATATATAACGCTACGGTAAAAACCCCTGTAGCAGGAGTGAACACAGTCTTAATGCCAACATCCGATGCAACACATAGTTCCGTCACAGCATCCATCAAATTTCGATACGATACCTGTGTGCTGATAGGAACATTAAAGTTTGGAGCAGAAAAGGATATGTTCGCAATCTTCCTTGCTACATCAGAAGGATTGATAAGATTATTATTTAAAAGTTGCTCTACACAAGTAGAAATATCACCAGACAATTTCTCCGTTTGCCAAACAATGCGGCGGGAGAGGAAGGAAGTTGCAAACCGACCACTTGCAGTAATAATTTCATGCTCGGTTTGAGAAAGTTCCAGATGTTCGATGATCCCGACTTCCTCATCATCATTTTTCCAGATGATATTTCCTTCCTTTAATAGCTCTGTATTTTCCGTAGTTGCAATCGCTTTTAACTCAAATGAGCCGCACTGGGAATAGCGTCTCGTCCAGCGTAAGTACTCAAAGGACTCCACAATGCCCACAAGCTCTCGGTTTGAATTGTAGATATACAGTTCCATCTTCACACCCCCAAAAACTGCGGACGAAAGTATATGCTAACCTCTAACAGTTCCATATTGACAGAAGCATCGTAACGCAGTGTATTAAGACCCGCCGCGAGTTGAAAGAACACCGAATTGGTATCCAACAGGGAAAATGCATTTGTAACCGTTGACCCATCAATCTGGACCACACGCTTACTAGCGAAGTGGGTATATACACGAAGTTCATCCCCAGCGCTCATTGTTGTGAGAAGTCGGATATACTCGCCAGTATCTATGTTTAATAGTTCAGGATTCGACACAGTGCCTAATGCCCTAAACACAATTTCACATCCGCAAGATACATCCCCGATATTTTCCACCGTTATAATCTGGCTAGGCTGACGCATTCCAAACTCCATCCCACTCGTTGGAATTTCCAGTTCAAACTCAAACAGTGGTATCCATGATGCCAGTTCCTCTCGCACCTCATTTAATGTCTCGAAGAAAGGGGATGGGCAGAGTAGGCTGATAAAGAAATTAGGTATTCGTTGCCGATTAGAAACACTAAAGCCTGCCTCCTCCACCACACAGGATATCTGTCGGTCACGGTATTGAAGGGTCCCAAGTAGCTTTGGGCTAAATATTTGAAGGAATCGTTGTCTCCTTTTATAGGCTTCATCGGGAGTATCAGCAACAACCGTACCTTCAATTGTTATGTTTCGCATATCTAGCGTGGAAGAAATATAAAAAGCGCCATCCTGATCTGGCGCCTTGAAAGTGTTGACGGTTTGACGCACATTGCCAGTACCATCTACCTTCGTAAGAAAGTACGGTCGGCTTTGCTTAAGCGTAATGCTCTCTCCGTCTCTATTGGTGTATGTTAGCTCCATTGCCGTACCTCCCTTACAATTCAAGTGCCAGTTTACGGGATAGATTCTTAAACTCCCGTGCTAGTTCTTTTTCTGATAGAGCCTTAGGTGTCATAACTGAAATATTTTGAGTGATACTTGCACCAGTGGCATTGCCTTGCCCAGATACACCTCTGTAATTAAAATCAAAGGTCGTTGGTACTGCATTTTGCATATCCTTTGAAACTGCTGTCATTGCATCCTCAAAACCCACGCCGATACCTTCACCCATGTTGTGACCAATTCCAGCAAATAGGGTTGAAGGGGAGCGGATACCCAAGAAGTCTTTAATCCTTGAAACAACATTTCCGAAAAATCCAGAGATTTTACTCCATAGCCATGCACCTGCGTCTGAAATCCCCTTCCACAATCCTTTAATTAAATTTCCGCCTACTTGAGACATTTGACCGATATAACCAGTAAAGGCTCTGACCAGTCCAGAGATAATCTGAGGAACTGCTTTAACGATCTCCACGATTATCCTTGGCAGATTTGCAATAAGTGCCACAAACAGTTGTACACCCGCTAGGATAATCTTATCGATGTTGCCAATAATTGCATTCACCAGTGAACTAACAATCTTGGGAATAGCACCTACAACAGTAGTAATAATCTGTGGCAATGCCTGTATGAGTGATATTAGAAGCCGGATACCTGCATCAATAATCAAAGGAATCGACCCAATAACAGCACTGATGATACTATCGATAATTTGCGGAATTGCTTCCACAACTGCTGTAATAATGGTAGGCAAAGCTGTAACCAGTGAGGTCAATAATTGAATCCCCGCTTCAATAATCTGCGGAATAGATTTAATGATGAAATCCACTATTGCTTTGATGATGACAGGCAACGCAGAAGTAAGCTGAGGTATTGCATCTACCAATCCCTTTGCTAATCCTATAATCAACTGCAATGCGGCATCCAAAATGAGAGGTAGATTATCCATCAATCCTTGGACAATCTGCATAACTGCAGAAACTGCCGCAGGGATGAGTTGTGGTAACGCTATGCCGATTCCCTCCACAAGTGCTGTTACTAATTCAATTGCTGCATTTATTAGCAGTGGAAGGTTATCAATTAATGCACCGACAATCGTCATTAGAGCACTGACCGCAGCCGGAATAAGTTCCGGTAAAAGGTTCAAAATTGTTTCCAGTACTTGCGTGAATATATTTGTGACTAATTCAAGAAGCATAGGAAGCAAGTCACCTACAGCTGTTAAAATTGCACCTGTCGCTGTCGGTAATGCGGCTACGATATTCTCTAAAACCGGTACGATATTGGTGACAACCGCCTCAAAGGCATCCACAAGATTCTCAGTCAGATTTGTCATATCCGCATTGGCATTGCCGAGTCCGGCTGTAAATGAGCCAAGTGCAGCTTGTAACAATCCAATGGAACCGGATATTGTCTGGGTTGACTCTCTCGCAAAATTCCCAGCATACTGCTCCGTATTCTCAAAGAACATCTGCATTGCCACTTCAGCCTTTTCCGCTTGTGTTGCGGTATTCCAAGTAAAATCCAGACCCTTTGCGAGAGCATAGGCTTCGATGTTTGTAGCGTTCATCGCAACACCTAAGTTATCCATCATATCAAAGTTACCCTTTGCCGCCCCAGTGACTGCCTCCAATGCCGAGGACATATCAATACCCATAACAGATGCCATATCTGCCGCACGTTGCATGGCCTTTTCAGTTAGCTCAAGACTCCTCTGTTGCTGTATACCAGAACCTTGTAACAATGCCCCCATTTTATTGGCAGTAGCAAGATACTCACTTTGGGAAATACCGAGGTTTTTATAGGCTTCCTCACCGGTTTTCTGAATCGATGCAGCGTATGCTCCAAAAACCGCCTCCGATCCACCTAGGTTTTGTTCTAATTCTCCGAACTGAGTAACTACCTCTTTACCTAACTTAATAGCCGCGGCTCCAGCTGCAACGGCAACTGCACCCATAGCCACACCAATTCCCTTTAGTACACCGCCAAGCTTTTCAAACCTGCCACCTGCGTCTTCTGCACTTTTACCGGAATCCTCTAACTCTTCACCAAGATTCTCGGCTTCAACTGTGGACTCCTCAAGTTCACGCTCCATAAGGTTCAGTTCTGCTTGTGCCCTGTTCAGCTGAATCTGCCAGTTCTGAGTACGGCGGTCATTTTCACCAAAAGAGGAGGAGGCATTATCAAGGGCAGCCTTAAGGGTAGAAATCTTTTCTTTCTGTGCGTCAATTTCTTTATTCAAAACGGCATTACGAGCGGTAACTGACTGAATGGATTTATCGTTTTTATCAAACTGACTCGTTACAAGGGCCATTTCACTGCCCAATACTTTAAATGATTGATTGATTTCTCGCAGTGCGTTCTTGAATTCACGCTCGCCTTCAACACCTATTTTTAAACCAAAATTGTCTGCCATGCCTTCACCTCCTCCTAAATACCTGGTGGGATAATATCGTCAATGGTCCGTGTTTTCTTTGGCTTTTCAATACGATGCCATTGTTTATGACAAGTCCATAAATCAAAAAACAGCCCAATTGGCATAAGCCAGAATTCCTCTGTCTCCATGCCCATCTGAACTGTTCCATAATAAAGAAGCCGGGTAAAGACCTCATCGTCCGTTACCCGACTTCCACGTTTTTTGGAGTTTCCTCCTCACTTTCTACATTTCGCTTTGTACCTTTGAACATCGCCTCGGTAATTGCAGTTTTATATGCCGATAAATCAAGCGGTGAGGTAAGAAGCTCTACTTCTTCCTCTGTCAGTAATTCTTCTGGTGCATTCTTATTCTTTAGGTTTCGAATCAAAATGGACTGGTTTGCAAGCAGCGTGATTAACCAAACAATCTCGTCCAGTGCCATCTCGAAGTTTTCTGATTTCATCAGTTTTTCTCCAAGGTTTTCAAGACCACCATAACGACCGGCAATGGCCTTTGTAGCTCGTGTAGTTAAAACCAGTTCATACTCTTTGTCACCTATGTTAATTGTGGCACTTCTCTCATTATCCATGATTTCTCCTCCTATGGTACAGGTGTATAAACAGGTTCATAGACCTCAGTGAACCAACCTGTTATGGTGGTCGATGAAACACCAGGATCACCTTCTGTAACTTCCGCTTTCCATGGGTGCTTGCCCAATCCATCCAGCTTATTCCTGCGCATAACGGTTCCTTCAATGGTGGGTGTAGAAAAGGTAATGGAATCAGCCTTTGTCTGTAAGTTGGTAGCTGGTAGTCCAAACTTAACACGATACAGCCAAAAATAGCGGTATGTTCCATTAGCCCTTTGCGCACGAAACCCCACTGCAACAGGTGTACCCACGTTTTCACTAGCAGAGATTAGTACCCCGTTGTCATCAGTAGAAGCGCCAGTTAAATCCGCTGCGACCGTTGGACCAATGTCGTCTACACCGAGAGTGAGAGTACCACTGTTAAAGTCTTTCACAACCTCAGCCGCACCATCGTCAGCATACAGAATTGCTTCCACCAGTTCTACCGAGAGTTCAGCAGTGATGGCTTTTGCAAGTACGGAAGGTTGGGCATAAGTTTCCTCACCGTTAGTGTCCTCGGTTATTTTTGAATAGTACAGTCTATCAAGACCGATTGTTGCCATTTGTTATTCCTCCATTCTATAGTTTTTCGCCACATCGATGGCGTAATGGTGATATCCAGTATCATCTTCGTGACCGATATATCTTCGTTCAGTCACAGTAAAATCCGCATTTATTAAAGCAGTTGTGAGCTGCCATTTCCGCTCTAGGTAGTTATTTTTTGAGAACAGTGATATCCTCGCTTCCTGCACATCAAAGCCTGGACGATTATCCGCATGAACTTCAAAAATATCCGAAAGAGGGAGAATCACGACATACTCATCTGGTGCCAAACCTGAAAAAACCCCGGTTTCCACGGGGAGCGGTATGGCGGTCACAAGTGTATTAAGTTCCTCTAAGATATTCATATTTTGTCGATCTCCTCCTCCAGCTTGGCAACCATTGCGTTGATACAGGGTTTCCTAGATGCATTCCTCGCAGGCTTTAGGAAGGGTTTTGCAGGCTGACCATGCTTCCCATATTCGATGATGCTGGCAAGTTTAGCATTGCTCTCACCATCAGAACGTGGCTCTGCAAAGCCAACTTTTACATTGAAGTTACCGTTTCTATCCTGCTTTGCTCCAGAAAGACCCAGTGAAGATAGCAACTCACCAGTGCTTTTGGATGGATATTTCGTGCCCTTGCCAACCACCTTACTTAGATTTCCTTTGACTTTATCAAGCACCACTTCACCGCCAACTTCCAAAACCTTAGGAAGAATCACATCGGTCTGGTCAGCTAATCGAGATACCTTTAAAAGGAATTCTTCTGGCATCTTTATATTCGCTTTTGCCATATCCATCACCTCACAGTTGGTTCTAGCTTTTCGGCTAAAACCTCGACATACATCCCTCGATTTCTTACATCCTCAACACTTAAAATTTGATATCTGCCATCATCACAGACGATGACCATTTCATTCGTCACCTTAAGCCCAAAGATTTTCCTAAACCTGAATAAGGAAGTTGCAGAAGAAAAGGATGCCATATTCGTCCACCGTTCACTGCCATGCCGATCTTCCTTATAAGCAAGTACACTTGCGAGTATGTTGTCACCTTTTGTGGCGAAACCTTCCTCATCCTTTATTGGTACCGTGCTGATGATATCGATGAAGGTGTTCATCTTTCCAAAACTCATGCTAAACACCCCACTCTCGATCAAGTCGTAAAAGCAAGTTCACTGTGTTCCATACTTGTTGCCCTGCCTGTACGCTATCAGCAAAGAAACCTGCCGTTGAGCCATCCCTGCTTTCATAGAAATGACTCGACAACATAATCACTGCTTGTTCTGTTGTTGGAGGCATGGCATGTGTTTCATAATAGTTTTCAGGAACGTGTTGATAGCTCTGTGCATATGAAATTGCAGCAGTAATAAATCCAATTAGGAGGGCATCATCCTGATCATGCGTTAAAATTAAGTTCGCTTTAACTTTTGGCAAGAGATTATCTGCCACTGCCATACCACCAACCTCCTTTACATTCCACCTTAGTCAGTCTCCATAAGCCCCGCTGCCTTTAGTTTGGCAAGCAGAGCATTGAAGTCCGTAACTAGACCAGCAACATCGGTGGCTGTGCTGTCTTCTTGGTTTTCAAGAACAGGAAGCCCCGTAACCGAGGCCCCCTCTTTGATTTCTAAAACACCACCGATGACAGTTTTTTCTCCGCCTTGTTCGGTATAATTCTTCGTGTTATAACTCATAAAGCACCTCCGTTAGGCTTTCTGTTGGAGTACCTTAACGGCCTCCGGTAAGATAAGCTTTCCGTCAACTCGTTGAGTCGCAATAAATCCTACTTGACCTGTGACAGCATAGAGTTCATTTAGTCGTTTGAATACTCGTCCTTGACGGTCTGCCACCCAGTAATAACTAAAATCACCGAATACCACTGTCTTTGCACCTGCTTCAGCAGTAGGTACATAGGATGAGGTATACAGCGGGCGGTTAAGAATCGTATCAGGTGTTCCCGCTTGGATGGAAGGTTGCCATAGGTACTGTCCATTACCGTCTTTTAATTTGCGGATAGCTTTTATAGTTGCATCATTCATTACGAAAACTGCCTTGTTTCGATAAGGTGCTTTCAAGCTATAGAATAAATCTAAAACCTCATCCAAAGTGATGGCAGTTGCACTTGCCGCAGTAACACCAACTTGACCACCGCCTGTGGCATTTAAAATCCCTGTTGGCTTACCTGTGCCATCACCTACAAAGAAGGCTTCCTCTTCCTTGTTACCAATGCGACGGGCGAATTCTCTTGTGATGTAGCTTTCGAGATTAAATACGGAATCATTTAGCAATTCCTCAGAGACTTTAATCATCGTTGCTAGTTTATAAGCACCGATGGATACTTGACCGAAGCTGTCATCACTTTCGGGAATGGCTCCTTCTTCATCGATCCAGCTTGCAGTGCCTTTGCTTGCAACAACAGGAATCTTACGGTCACCAGAAGATGTAGTGATTACATTAGCCAATCTACGGAAAATATTTTCTTCCTCAAGAGCTTCTACTAGAGTACGTTCAAACTCATCTGGTACAAGAAATCCGCCTTCAGAATCAGTGCCAATCTTTAGAGCGTTTCTTACTTCATAGCTAACATTGTCACGCATCGCATTCCAGAAAGCTTTTTTGTATTCAGCACTTGCACGACCGGTCTTTTCCTCTCCAGTTCTAGTAGGTTCGTTGGTAATTGGGTTACTGGTTGCTTTCGACAGTTCCAAGTCGATAGATGCTTGGCGTTCTAAACGTTCAATTTCCTTACCAAGAGCCACCACATCGGCTTCCATTTTTTCATAGGTGGTCGTGTCCTCAGCGGATAACAGTCCATCACCGCCACGTTTTGAATCAAGGAATGCCTTTGCTGCGTCCCAAGCTTTAGCGCGTTTCTCACGCAATTCAAGAATTTTACTCATTGTTATTTCCTCCTTTAAATTAGTGCGAAATTAAAGAAAGCCGCTTATCCAGCGACTCAATGGGTGTACCTGTTTTCTGTTTTGGTTGTTTTGGCAGTTTGCTGATGAGCGAGTTAGTAACCGCCATCCTGCTAAAAATAAGACTATCCGTCAAATCCGGTGTTTCACTTTCCATGAACATGATTTTGTCTGCAAAACCAAGTTCAATCGCTTTGTTTGCATTCATCCATGACTCTGCATCCATTAGATGGGAGAGTTTTGTTCGAGAGAGACCCGTTTTTAACTCATAGGCATTAATAATGCTTTCCTTGACCTCATCCAATAGAGCCTTTGCCCGCAACATTTCCTCACTGTCACCGATAGCAATTGTTGAGGGGTTATGAATCATAAGCATAGATACAGGAGACATATATACATCTCCACCAGCCATTGCAATAACGGATGCCGCACTTGCCGCAAGCCCATCAATCTTTACAGTGACTTTTCCGGTATACTCCATCAGCATGTTATAAATCTGAGCTGCTGCGAACACATCACCACCAGGGGAATTAATCCACACCGTAATATCGCCAGTGCCTGCCAGCAGTTCATCCTTAAACATCTTAGGTGTGACCTCATCGCCCCACCACGTTTCTTCGGATATCACTCCATTTAAATAGAGGGTACGTACTTCATCTGAATCTCGCACCCAGTTCCAGAACTTCCTCATTTACTGACCTCCTTCGGTTTTGGCAAACGCACCTGCGTCAGCCAGTTTTGTCATATTTCCGTTAACCAGATATAAATCGCCACCTTCCTCAGCCGGTATCCGGTTCATATCCTCCAGTTCACGGATATCGTTGGCTGACATCCAGCCATTTTGTCGACCTGTAGCGTAGCCATTCATACGACTTTGGTAATCACCACGAAGCAAACCGTCCAAATTGAACTTGATAAACAGTGAAGTTTTCTCAGAAGGCAAAATAAGCGATTGCTGGAGACTTTGTTCCCATCGCACCACCCACGGATCGAGGGTGTATTTTACAAACTCCAACGATTGCTGCTCAATATTGGAAAAACTAGACTTCTCAAGATCACCCACCATATGAGGCGGTACTCGGAAAATCCTCGCAATCTCATTAATTTGGAATTTCCGTGTTTCAAGAAATTGCGCCTGTTCCGGCGGGATACCAATGGCTTGAAACTTCATGCCTTCTTCCAACACAGCAATTTTGTGAGCATTTCCTGTGCCTTGGTAGGCGCTATTCCAACTATCTTTGACCCTCTGTATATCTTTGATTACTCCTGGGTGTTCCAGCACACCTCCCGGATTAGCACCATTGGCAAAGAATGCCGCACCGTATTCTTCAGTAGCAAGTGACATACCGATTGCATTTTTTGCCATAGCGATTGGGCTATAACCAATGAGTCCATCAAAACCTAAGCCGGGGATGTGTAGAACTTCATCTTTACGGAGTGTGACATAGCCACCTTTTGGGTTTAGACCACTTTCGTCAGTATCACGGTAATAGGTGTAGACCAGCTCACCATTTGTTGCTCGGCTAACTTCCATTTTGTTGGGGAGTAGGGGATAAAGAGCCACTGCCTGCCCACGACCGTTTCTGACCACCTGTGCATAGGCATTGCCCCAAAGCAAAAGATGACTCATCAGTGTTTCTCGAAACACGAATGAAGTCATCTCTGGATTTGGTTCATCATGAAGAAGGTAATACAGCGGATGGAAAGGAATCTTTTCTTTACCTCCATCAGAACGATATCTATATACATGAAGTGGCAGTCCGGCAATCGCTTCAGCTAATATCCTTACGCAGGCATACACTGCTGTTGCCTGCATTGCAGTACGTTCATTAACCATTTTGCCAGATGACGTACCGCCAAACAGGAAGGAGAACGCACTACCCACACGGTTTTGCGGTTTGTCTCTTGAACGAAACAGTCCTTTTATTAGATTCATAGGCATCACCTCCGAATATAAACATTGTGCTAACCATTAAGGTTTAAAAGACAATCAAACCTCGCTCGTCATACACCGAATCTCCACTATTACCTGAGCCACAACGAATAGCACGATCAAGTGCCATGATAGTTGCCACCGCGCCATCTATTTTTTCTGTACTTTTTTCTTTATCCGGCTTCACGTTGCCAGCCGGATCGGTTTTTATAAAGATGTTGTCCATCATCCAACGAAGCACTGGATGCCCACCGTGCGCTATTCTTTCTTCTAATGTCAATTTCATCAGTTCTTTGGTTGGTGGTGACATATCTTTAAAGCCTTGACCGAAAGGAACGACAGTAAAGCCTAATCCTTCAAGGTTCTGAACCATTTGAACAGCTCCCCAACGGTCAAACGCAATTTCTCGAATGTTATACTTTTCGCCCAGTTCTTCAATAAACCGCTCAATGTAGCCGTAATGCACTACATTGCCTTCTGTGGTTTGAATATACCCTTGCTTCTCCCAAAGATCGTATTGCACATGGTCTCTTCGGACTCGGAGGTCAATGTTGTCCTCTGGCATCCAAAAATACGGAAGAACAATGTATTTATCTGTTTCATCCTCTGGTGGGAACACCAACACAAAGGCTGTAATGTCTGTTGTAGAAGATAGGTCAAGACCTCCATAACATACCCTCCCTTCAAGACTTTCTGGAATAACTGGAAATGCACAGGCATCCCATTTTGCCATTGGCATCCAACGGACAGACTGTTTAACCCATTGATTCAAGCGCAATTGCCGGAAGCTATTTTCCTCAGCTGGGTTCTGCTTTGCACTTTCACAAGCAGCCCTTACCTTGTCAATCCCCACCGTAATTCCCAAGCTTGGATTTGCTTTCTTCCACACTTTTGGATCTGTCCAATCATCCTCTTCTTTGGCACCATAGATTACGGGATAAAAGGTAGGATCGTATTTTCTGCCCTCAATAATATCAACCGCTTTTTGGTGTGTTTCGTAGCAGATACTCTGAGTATCCGTCCCCGCAGTGGTGATAAGAAAATACAGCGGTTGGGTCCTTGCATCCCCAGATCCTTTCGTCATAACATCAAATAGTTTCCGATTTGGCTGAGTATGAAGTTCATCAAAAACAACACCATGTATATTGAAGCCGTGTTTGGAGTAGGCTTCAGCCGACAATACCTGATAGAAGCTGTTGGTCGGCAGGTACACCAATCGCTTAGTTGAAGCAAGCAACTTTACTCGTTTATTCAGCGCTGGACACATCCGCACCATATCGGCTGCTACTTCAAATACAATTGATGCCTGCTGGCGGTCAGCGGCACAACCGTACACCTCTGCCCGTTCTTCACCATCACCGCAAGTGAGGAGAAGCGCAATTGCTGCGGCAAGCTCGCTTTTTCCCATCTTTTTAGGTATCTCTACATAAGCAGTGTTAAACTGCCGATATCCATCTGGCTTTAAAATTCCGAATAAATCACGGACTATTTGCTCCTGCCAATCGATAAGTTCAAAAGGCTTACCTGCCCATAAACCTTTCGTATGGGAGAGTGCTTCGATAAAAGCTACAGCGTAATCAGCAGCATCCTCATCGTAATATGAACCATCAGCTATAAAGGCGGTCGGCTTATATTTCTTCAGTTTCCGCATAAACACCGCCCCTTTATGAAAAAGGACAAAAGAAAAGAGCCTCAATCCTATAGATGAAGCCCTACTTCTTATCCTAGTTTAATTTTATTTACTTATTTTCATCCACTTCCCCCGTCAGTATGAAATGAGCATATTCCGTTTTATGGTCTATTATATAAACTACCAATTCATAAAACCCTCGTTCATTTGCTTCATACTGGACTCGGTTCACATCAAACATATTTGTGACTCCACTTTCTCGGATGGAAAGGATTTGTTCCTTGATTATTTCATTCATTAGTTGACTCCTTCGAAAACAATACTACAATATAAATCTACATATTTACTGCCACATTTGGCTTAAATTGTGTATGTTTTACTCTTCGATTTTCTTGCATAAATCCTCACCAAAGGCCACTCCAAGAGAGCCACCGGAATCCCAACTGACATGAATCGTTCCTATGTCGTCAACACTAGTAACCGTACCTTTAGATCCAGTTTGAAGTTTGGTATAAGGGTCGTTCATTTTAAGTAGCATGACACGAGTTCCTGGAGTGTAATAGCTTCTTAGTTGCTTTAACATTTCAGGGTGAATGATATTCATTGTTCACTCACCTCCTGCTTGAACGTTCCGCTTTTGAAAGCGGAGCTACCTGAAAGCTTCGAGAGGAGAATCTTTCGTCCCATCTTATATTCTGGTCCGATAAAGCCGAGCCTTAGTAGGAAGCAACGGAAAGCGTACTTTTCATTCTCTATTGATTTCTCGGTGGAATTGACACGGGTCTGTTTTTTCGCCATTTCGCAAAGTGCCTTGACAAAATGGGTGTATGCCTTAACCTCCTCTGAGGCGCACTTACCTTGAAACCAAGGGAAGGTAACATATTCCTCATCTTCAATGATGGGAATGGAGTCCGTATCAAGTGCTTTCTTTATAAGAGTAGCTTTACTTTCTACTAATCCTTTTAGGTTCTCGATTGCCGTGTCGGTAAAATCCGCCCGTGGCATTTGAATTATCAGATTGATAGATTCTTCCCTTTCATTTACTTCTGCTTTCGGAAGTGGTGTGTCAAATTCTTCTGAAATTGCTTTGAGATCGTGAAATCTCAATAGATCATCGACCAGTTCCTTATTGTCTGGTCCACTTAGAACTCCGTTTTTGTTAACATTGTAGTCTGCCACCTCATATGCAAATGTAGGTGCTCCGAGATATTTTACAGGGGCATTTAGTTCTTGGCTGATTGCGTTAACCAGTGCTTTTCTTTTTGGTCCTGTAACATTATAGTTAATCTGCATTTTCATACCGCCTTTCTACTTTCGGTACGTACATATATCACTCTAAAAGCTGTTATTATCAAGTCATTTAGAGCATCTTTCTGTAGAAAATACGGTTCCATTAATCGGCGGTATTTTGTGTAGATAACACAATGCCAGTCAGCACAAAACAAACGCATGGAAGTGCTACACCATTACCCCACATTTTATATTCAGCTGAATCAGAATGAGGATTGTTAAGCCATTTTATAATCTGATTTCTTGTTTTTGGTTTTTTACTTTTACCTATAATTTTGCGGTGGGTTTCCCAAACCTCCGTCCAGAATGAAATTTCATCTTCTGTAGGATTTTCCGTACCAAGGTCATCACACCAATCATCGGGGAAGCCTTGCAATCTTGCACATTCCGTTGGTGTAAGCCTTCGAACAATATAGTCCGGTTCAACCAATCCATTTTGATAGCCTGGATTGGTGCCATTGATAATCGTATTTGATGTACCGTCCTGTCTGTAGCATTGACTTTCAGCTTTCATCTGAGGATAAAATGATGCTGGTTGTGCCACTGCTCCAGGACCTTTTGCTGTAAGCGTAGGTTGCTGTTCTTCATCTATAGTCGGTTTATAAAGAGCGTTCTGTCCTTGATTAAAAGCCGCCCGATCAATACCGTAAGAAGGCTGAGTCACAACAGGAGCATCCTTATAATCTCTCGACAATAGAGTAGGTGCTTTATCTTCTTCAACCTGTGCATAGGCTCCGGTAGTCATGGCATAGGCAACAGCATGACGATCAGCGGTATTAAGCGTAAAAGAAACATCTTCATCTATACCGCTTCCTTGGGGACCGTTTTTATCCTCTCTTCCAATCATCGAGCCTTGCAGAGCAACTACTGCAATACCACCTTGATTACATCCCGGATTTCCCCCATTGGCATCAATGGTCCGAGAAGTATCAGCTTCATATATACCGCTATGCGGATTGCTAGACTGCATGGAATTGCTTTTATCAGAACAGATGCCATATGCGGTGGGCACAAAAACGGTCTGATCATTATTGCATCCAAGAGTTGCAGACTTGTCATCCTGTATCAATGCACCCTTGCCACCGCCTTCACAGCCGGAGCGGATTTTTAAAGTTTTAGGAGTGTTCATAACAAGGGGTACATTTCCACCACCAGTTCCCATCCGAGAGGTTAGCGTCTGTACTTTATTATCCTCCGAGAGTTTCACACGGCTATCGGTTGGATGGTTTTCTATTACAACAGCTGTTTGATTATCTCCCATGTTTGCACGAAGTGATCCACTTAAGTTTTCGTCAGTATGGCCACCAACTCGAGAAGCAGCCCCCGGTTCAAAGGACATGACTGCACCTGGGACAACACCTGCTCTAAGTGTAGGGGAGCGTTCTTCCTCATATCCTACACTTCTGCTCTTGGCACTGTGTTCGGTGCAAAAACCGCTTGACTGCATTACACAAGGCTGATGTCCATGTTCCTCTGCACGAAGTGTTGCAGTAATATCCTTTGAAACAGACATCACTCTTCCACCTTGGTCATTTAGGCAAGTTATGCTATCGCCTGTTTTTCCAGTGCAGTTTTTAGCATTCTCGGCAGTTCTTTGCCACGGGCTGCCGCTCGGCGTAAAATTCCTTGGCATGCCTTCGGACTCAAATAGTATTTCTCCGGCACATCTGTCTGCAAAATCTGCGACAAGGTAGATTCTACGACGACGTTGGGGGACTCCGAAATATTGCGCATCGATAGTTCGGTAAGCCACACTCCATCTGTCTCCCATATAGATGTCTGCGTAAGGCCATCGTCTTTTTTCAGGAAAAGGCACCGAGGTGTTCGGTTCTTTGACACCGATGACCGTTTCGAGGACTGCCCTGAAGTCCTCTCCTTTATTTGACGAGAATGCGCCGGGGACATTTTCCCAGACTGCGTACCTTGGATATTGTCCATTGGTCTTACACCTCATTTCTTTAATAATTCGGATTGCTTCATAAAAAAGGACTGATTGCTCTCCGTCCAGACCGGCTCTTTTACCCGCCACACTCATATCCGTGCATGGAGAGCCAAAGGTTATGATATCTACAGGCGGAAGCTCCGCACCATTTAATTTGTTTATATCTCCATAATGCTTCATCTGAGGGATACGTTTAGTCGTAACCCTTATAGGAAACGGCTCAATTTCAGATGCCCATAAAGGTTCGATGCCACAAAGCAAACCACCCAGAGGAAAGCCACCACTACCATCAAAGAGGGAACCAAGTGTTAATTTACTCATCCTCATTCACCTCTGGCAGGTCACAATATCTGAATTTCGAACCATCTCTTAATAGAAATACACCATCAGAATTTCCCACTTGCTCAATATACCTTTTTACAATGACATCACAGTACTTTTCATCCAGTTCAATGGTGTAGCAGATTCTATTTGTCTGCTCACAGGCAATCAGTGTACTTCCTGAACCGCCGAAGGGATCAAGCACGATACAGTTACTAAGGCTCGAATTCATAATGGGGTATGCCACAAGTGCCACTGGTTTCATGGTTGGGTGGTCGCCGTTTTTCTTCGGTTTCTCAAACTCCCAGATGGTGGTCTGCTTACGGTCTGAATACCAGAGATGCTTGCCTTTCCTTTTCCATCCAAAGAGTACAGGTTCATGTTGCCACTGATAAGGAGAGCGACCGAGAACAAGGGACTGCTTTTTCCATATACAAGTACCAGAAAGATAAAATCCTGCATCGGAGAATGCTCTTCTAAAATTGAGTCCTTCCGTATCAGCATGGAATACATAAATAGAAGCGTCCTTTGCCATCGCTGCCTCGGTGTTTTGAAATGCCGCAAGCAGGAAATCATAGAACGCTTCATTCGCCATATTGTCATTTTTGATTTTTCCAGCAGTGCCTTCATAGTTGACGTTATATGGAGGGTCCGTAACTACCAGATTTGCAGCTTTCCCATCCATTAAGACATCAAAGGTGTCTTTCTTTGTACTGTCTCCGCAGACTAATCGATGCTGTCCGAGTATCCAAACATCCCCTAAATTCGAAACAGCGGGCTTTTTCAGCTCGCTGTCTACATCGAAATCATCTTCTTTTATATTATCCTTAAGGGAATCTTTGAAAAGATCCTCCAACTCTCCTGGGTCAAATCCTGTAAGAGAAACATCAAAATCAGAAGCATTTAGGTCTGTAATGAGAAGTGCCAATTTATCTTTATTCCAATCGCCACTTATTTTATTTAGTGCAATGTTTAGAGCCTTTTCCTTTTGCTCATCCATTTCGACAACTACGCATTCTATTTCATCCATGCCCATACTCAGCAGGACTTTCAAGCGTTGATGCCCTCCGATAACTTTGCCTGTGGTCTTATTCCATATAACGGGTTCTACATATCCAAACTCCTCAAGGGAGCGTTTAAGTTTCTCATATTCCGGATCACCCGGTTTTAAATCCTTCCTTGGGTTATATTCAGCGGGGATGAGTTGTTTCGTTTTAATCTTCTCTATCAACATACTTTTCCACCGCCTTTCTAAATTCACTGTATTTATTTACATCCTCCCACGGGAACAGACAACTATTAAAGTGACCATAAGCCGCTGTGTCAGAATAAACCACATTTCTAAGACGTAGTTTTTCAATGATGGCCGCAGGTCTTAAGTTGAAAGTCTCCTGAGCTGCAATAGTTAATATTTCATCAGAAACAGTTCCAGTGCCAAGGGTATTTACAGTAAAGGCTACTGGATTTGCCTTACCAATGGCATAGGAAATACTCACTTCACACTTCTTTGCATAACCACACCAAACAATATGCTTGGCAATATACCGAGCCATGTAAGCACCGCTTCGGTCAACTTTGGTTGGGTCTTTACCACAAAGAGCACCACCCCCATGGGATGCAAGCCCTCCATAGGTGTCGACCATGATTTTTCTTCCAGTCAAACCCGTGTCGGCAGCGGGTCCACCAAGAACAAACTGACCAGATGGATTGACGAGAAGTTCTGTTTCATCATCAAAAGGGAAATCCTCAAAGCATTGCCATAAGACATTGTTAAGAATATCCGCCTTAAGTTCTTCCTGTGTTTTATTCTTATCATGCTGCACCGAAATCACAATCGTCTTTATTCTTACTGGAGTGTCATCTTCATACTCCACTGTTACCTGTGCTTTACCATCAGGAAGAATCCCTTTTATCAGTTTTCCTTTGCGACAATCATCCAGTCTCTTTACGATTCTGTGGGAAAGCACAAGAGGTAGGGGAAGCATTTCTCTTGTTTCCTTTGTAGCATAACCATACATAGTTCCCTGGTCTCCAGCACCGATAGAACCGTACTGTTCGTTTATCCCATTTCGTGCTTCCAGTGCGGTGTTCACACCAGCCGCAATATCTACACTTTGATTATGTACATATACATAAATCAAAAATTTTAGAGGATTGTATCCCACATCCTTCAGTACAGTTTTTACAATGTCTCTAATATTTACTTTCTCGCTGCAGGAGATCTCGCCCGCCACGATAATTTTCCCCTTAGTTGCCATTACCTCACAAGCGACACGTGATGCCTTATCTTTACGTAGGCATGCTTCCAAAATGCTATCTGCAATAATGTCGCATAGTTTATCAGGATGTCCAGCACATACACTTTCTGCTGTTAAATATCTCTTACTCATTACACCGTATCTCCTCATCTTTATTTTCCTCTGCGGGCAGATAGCAATCGCTCCATCACATCGTCCTGTGGGTTTAAACCAGAGTACTCTGTAGCACAGTTCTCCCTAACGATTTGATATATCTCCATCCATAGCCTGTTTGTCTGACTCATAAAGCTCTGGCTCATCGCTACATAAGGACTTTGAATTGCATTGCCGGTAGTTGGATGCTTTGCTAGAAAACCAAACTCGGTTACCGCTTCCTCACACTGTATCCATCTGGCCGCACTCATGGCATACCGTTCTAGAAGCTGTGGAAGTACCAAATGGGCACATTCTCGCTCCTCAAGCCATTTCCATGTAATTTCATAGATTTCACTCGCTTCTAAGGTTTTCCCATCCTTTTGCACTGCGGAGAGCATGGCCCTTGGCTTTGGCATTTCCTGCCCCTTCAGGTCAGCAGTATTCTTGAACTCGACGACCTCAAGCTTTCTTTTACCGGGATTTCCCTCTGCAATTTTGTCAGCAAGTGGTTTTTTCTTTTGACCGGAGCCTATACGGGCGCCGCCTCGGTTTGTTCCGTCTTTGGCCATTCACTCACCTCTTTTCATCGATGGACCTATTACCCCGTTTGAAACCGCGAATTTTCACGCGTTACCCCACGCCCGTTGCACATCAAAAAAGCTGTAGAGATTTGACTCCCCCTACCGGGTTCCCCAACGGTCTCCATCTTTTGCAGTGATGGTAGAGTGACAGGAAGTACAAAGGGACATAAGATTGCTTCTATCATGTGTTCCACCTCTTGCAAGAGGAAGAATGTGATGCACCTCGGTTGCTGGGGTCAGCTTTCCTTGTCTTTTACACTCCTCGCAAAGAGGATGAGCCGCAATGTAGCGGTCACGTATTCTTTTCCATGCACGACCATATCGCTTACGGGTTGCTGGATCGCGGTCATACTTTTCATACCGTGCGGCTTCCTTTTTAGCATGTTCTTCACAAAACCGTCTGTCAGTCAGTTCTGGACAACCAGGATAAGAGCATGGTCGCTTAGGTTTCCTTGGCATACTACACCTCCTTTTGCCCATAGAAAAAGCCCTCGCAGGAGAAATGCTCCCGTGAAGGCTTCTGTTTGCTATTATTCCATACTACCATTATATAACTTTCACTACGGACAAACAGTGTCATCGTATGCCAACCTGTGCCAAAGTGTGCCAACTTTTATTTAGGCACCTTTAAATGCTGCAAGGCTGATGAGTGAAGTCTATGCACAGTTCTCATAGAAACATTAAGGTTGACACAGATTTCTTCCCAGTTAAGAAAGTTAATGTAACGGTAGCGAAGAAGCAGCTTCTCATCCACGTTTTCCATCTGGTTAATCGCTTCACGAATATCTGACTTAAGCTTTATTAAACGTTCCACCTCTTGTTGTATCTGCTTCTCCAAATCTACTATTCTAATCACGTATTTTTCAAAAGGTGGATCAGTACTTTTTGTTTTACTGACTTTTTCCTCAAGAACAGGAGATGAAACACTTCTTGAGAGTTCCCTTAGATTTTGCAACTCCTCAAGATCGGAATTAATCAGCTCATTTAAGCGATAAGCTTGTTTCAAGAATTCCTTTGCCGTCATCGCACCACCTCCTCATGTAGCTTTTTAATTAGCATCTCAGGATCGAGAGATGTCAGGGTAGTGAAATACCCGGAATGGAAGAAACGCTCAATCTCACGTTTCGTATATCTAGCAGAATCATTGCGAGGGTATTTTGCTAGTCTTTTCAGAGCAAAACGATAATCTTTGACCGCCTGTAGAATAATGGCATTTGCCAGCTTTTCAAATGCATCCATCATACAACACCCCTCGCTTTCCCCAGATTTGCTTTGACAGCGTTAATAAGATCGGACTGTGTCTTTTCCTTTCGTTTCAAGGCTCTCATCACATCTTCATCAATCGTGCCTTTAGTAACAATGTGATGGATAACCACCGTTTCATTTTGTCCCTGTCTCCAAAGTCTTGCATTTGTTTGCTGATAGAGTTCCAGACTCCAGGTAAGACCAAACCAAATAAGTGTTGAACCTCCACTTTGTAAATTGAGACCGTGTCCTGCTGATGCGGGATGGATAACCGCCACAGAAATATCTCCGTTGTTCCAGTCTTTGATATCCTTAGATGTTTTAATTTCTCTAACATTAAATCTTGCTTTAATACGCTCTAAATCGTGATTATACCAATATGCAATAAGAACAGGTTTGCCGTTTGCACCTTCAATTAAATCCTCAAGAGCATCTAGCTTGCGGTCGTGGATAATATGAGGATTTTTATCATCATCATAGATCGCACCATTTGCCATTTGCAGGAGTTTGCCTGAAAGGACGGCTGCATTCATGGCATCTATTTCTTCATCAGCAAATTCAATAACCATCTCTTCACGAAAGTGATCATATACGGATTGTTCTTTGTCATTTAGATATACTGGTACTTCATTGATCACGCACTCTGGCATTTTCAGAAAATCGACTGATTTCATGGAAATGGTAATATCCGAAATGAGCTGATAAATGGCATCTTCAGCACCTGGCAATGGTTTATATGAAAATACGATTTGCTGATTACGTTTATCCGGTGTAAAAAAGGAATTGCGGTAGTGAGTTATGTATCTGCCGAGTCTTTTACCCATGTCGAGAATACGAAACTCTGCCCACAAATCCATTAACCCATTACTGGATGGTGTACCCGTAAGACCCACGATCCGTTTTGCCCTCGGCCTTACTTTTAGTAAACTTTTAAATCTTTTTGCACCATAGGATTTAAAGGATGATAGCTCATCGATTACCACCATGTCATAGTCAAAAGGGATGCCACTTTTGTTTACCAACCAGTCCACATTTTCTCTGTTTATAAGATAGACACTTGCAGGTTTCCTAAGAGCTGCTAACCGCTCCTGTTCTGTTCCAATAGCCACTGAATACTCCAGTCCTTTTAAATGCTCCCATTTGTTTATCTCAGCTGGCCAAGTATCCCTTGCTACCCTTAGAGGGGCAATGACCAGAACCTTTCCAATTTCAAAACTATCAAGACATAAATCAAATATAGCAGTTAAAGTGATTACGCTTTTGCCAAGACCCATCTCTAAAAACACCGCTGCTATGGGATGCTCAAGTATGAAATTCGTAGCATATGTTTGATATTTATGAGGATTGTATTTCACCCAGTATCCCTCCAATCTGCTTAACATCATCAATGACATAGCATGTAAAGCCCAACTTCTGTAATTGCTTTATTCTTCTAATCTGTAATGGACGAGGTTTCTTTCCGGGAGCCTTTAATTCCACAAAAGCCATCTTCCCATATGGTAAAAGCACTAGGCGGTCTGGCATTCCATCTAAACCTGGACTAACAAACTTCGCCGCAATGCCTCCCATCTTTTTTACCTCCGCCACCAGTTTCTTTTCGATATATTTTTCAAGCATAAAAACCTCCCATATAAAAAGGCTCGGAACAAGAAAACAACTTTAACCCATTTTTCCTATACGCGCGCGTATGCGTGTATGCACAGGCTACACTTTCCTCTTTTTTACTATTTGTAAATAAATAGGGTACTTCTTGTTCCACTTGTTCCGAACCGTAGATTTTCCTTTTGATTACTAGCTTTGGGGAAAGAACCAGTATGAGAACAAGGTAAGGTACAACTAGCTTTGTTCCTCGACTCGGGAATAAGCTCGTTGCTTTCCATAGATAGGAAAATTGATTGTTCCGTTCTTGTTCCCGGTGTACTTGTTCCACCCACTGATCTTTCTCATAATGGCACCGATGGCATAAGAATCAGATGTTCTCATTGAGGATGCATCTTTTCCAAAACATTCACACCAAATCTCCATATTGCAGACAAGGGTTCTTTTTACTGTTCCAACACGGGTTCCGCCGCCAAATTCGCTACCGCCGAGGAAATTTCTACGTTCGTATAAAGACATAGTGTCCCAATCATCCGGCAAAAGAGTATCCAGATAGGTACGAACCAATCCTTCTCGTTCATCTGTTTCCATGGCATCTGCCTGCTCACTAGTTGCCATGGATGCATCATCACCTTCAAGGTAGAGTTTTTCGCCTTTCTCATATAGCACTAGTGTCTCTGCCCAAATCTGCTGTACTTCCTCTTTAGTCATCTGCCAAGCTTTCTTTTTACCATTACCGCTAATACGGACTGGCCAGAATCTTCGATTGCCAGTTATATCTCGAAGAAACCCGCTTTCTGCATTTGTTGAACCTACAATCACACACTGACGGGGATGGCTTTCCACATTGACTCCATAACTTGCCCGGTACTTATCATCTGCCCTCGAAATAAAAGACTTCACAATTTCCACATCCGTCTTACGCATACCAGCAAGCTCACCCAGTTCCAATAACCAATATCCCTGAAGTTTCTCAGCTCCGGATTTATCTTTCATGTCCGTAATGGTCAAACTATCTGAAAACCAATCTCCAGCAAGTTTTGCAAAGAAGGTTGACTTACCGATACCTTGAGGACCGTTTAAGATAAGGACACTATCAAACTTTGTGCCTGGTCTATAAATGCGGGCTACCGCTGCAACCATCGTTTTGCGGATGACTGCTTTTGCATAGGAATTATCTGTTGCACCGAAATAATCAATTAATAGATTATCTACTCGCCTAATTCCATCCCATTTTGGCAGGGAGTCCAGATACTCCTTAACAGGATGGTAGGCTCGTTCTGACGCTACAGCTAACACAGCATCCTTGGTCTTGGTAGGTGAATAAACTCCGTATTTGCTGCTTAAATACACTTTAAGAAGTGCATTATCTGAATCATTCCAACCCGCCTTGATCTGTTCCCAAGGCAGGCCACCTTTGGCATCAATACCATCACGGTGGCAATTAAAAGCTATATGCTGTAATTCCTTGTCATGACGAATAATCAAAACGATGTTGTCTAGAGTGTCTTTTATTCGGCCTTGCTTATCCAATTCCAAAGCTGTCTGCCAATCCTCATCACTAAACTCCTCTTCAGCCTGTGCCTGTCTTTCCTTAGAAAACTCAGCTTTTACTCTTTCATCTTTTATAGCAAACTCGCACATTGCCACAAAAGATGGCATCTTACCAGGAGCTGTAGTGGTAGAAGCTTTATCATCTAAAGAACCGAATTTATGAATACGAACGAGATCAAAAGCATTGAGGAGTAATCCACTTGCTGGGTCTGTAGCATGATGGCTGTATGCGAATTTATCATCGTAGATAATCACACCGGCACTACTATCAGCTGGAATATAATCGTATCGCCCTTCCATAGCAGAAGGTGCATAAACTGCACCTAAGAATTTCTCAATTGCTTCACGAACGGAGTAGGCACGACAGAATGTTCCTACCACACCTTCCTTTAAAAGCGGGTCTGCTTGCTCTTTAAGACTGCGATTTATAACTTCAGACTGCCTGCTTGATACTGGCCATGTTGATGTATCCCGCCAGTTTTGATATTTTGAAAGATAAACATCAGGGTCAAGCAATTCTCCATCCTGCTCTTCATAGACAAATTCACCATTAGAGGAAGTGGATGGCCAATACATAAGGCGATGGGCTTCATAAGTTGTATCATCGAAAAGATCTATGCCGATTTCTTTTGCCACCATACGTCCAACGGCTGCGTATTCTTCTTCGCTGATTTCACGAGCAAGAGGAACTATTAGCCTAAGTCTTGGATTTTCCGGTGTGTGCTTATGGGTGGAATAAACACAGCATTTGAAATCAAAAAGCATACTGATTTGTTCCCAGATGTCCGGTCTACCGTAATCCATATCAAGGGTAAGCAAAGAACGGCATAAAACATTGCCCTTCTTTCGCCTTCCTCCTTTTAAATGCCCTCCAACAAAACCACCCACATCTTTGATATCATCTTGTTGACCTCTTTTTAATTTCCGATATTCTTCTACTGTTTCCGTAGTACGTTGTGTTGTCTTTACTCGGGCACAAAAATCCTCCCACGAGATATCTTTGTTTTTCCATTTCTTGTCCATCCGGCTGTTGCCCACAGCGATTTTCATAAGCTTTCGACCTCCTCATGCTCTGGACTAAAATATCTGACCGTTTGTCTGCGTTTCTTGGCTACTTCAATCTCCCTTGCCATACCGCTTGAGATGGTATTGCCTAGCACCCAAACCTCGGAGCATTTGCCCATAAGCACGATGTCCATAAATATGGCAAGTTCCCGTTCCTCTGGATTTTCATCATCCATAAACTGTGGAAACATAAGGTGGGGAGCAATCGGAATACAGTTTTGGTCTAATGCAAACCTGCAAAAACTGCGAGCCTTTTTAATGTTTCCTTCTACATCACCGGAATAGGGAGAACAAATATATACAAGTGGCTTAAAGGCAGATTTTTTCTCTGCCTTTTTCTTTCTTATTATGTTGGTCAGTGCCTCATGGGGAGTTGGGTCATGGTATCCTTCATGATTGAATTTATCAATTCCCATTACACACCCTCCATTTCTATCTGCGGCAAAATACCATCTGCCTTCAACAGTTCGTAAATGAAGAGTCTGCCTTTTTGAGTCCAATATGTATGGACTTTTGTATGCAGTTCACCGTTACTACCAATGTAGCTATGTGTCTTGGTGCTGGTATACCCTTTTTCTGCATACTTCTGATATAAAAGCCAGATACCACCTTGTTTAAATTGGATGCCCTTTTTATTAAGATAGCGGTTCATCCAAATAGCTGACTTGCCGTAATCTTTGGCAATTGCTGATGTAGAAATGAGGTCTTTGCAATTTAAAACCACATCATAATAGGAGACTTTTGGTTTCATTTCTGCAATTTGCTGATTCTGAACAGCAACCGTACCTTCAAGCACTTTATTTTGTTTCCTTACTTGAGTTAGCTGTTGATTGGCAATCTGTAGTGCCCTTGCCATGATTGCCTCTGGTGAATTCCATCTTCTTTCTATTTCAAGAAAGTATTGGCGACACTCTTTCCCTTTTGGAGTACGCTGTATCATGCATAGCTCTTTTGCCATGTCAATTGTTATTTGGTGGTCAACAGCTGGTCTTCCACCTGTACTTTCCGACAGAAATGTCGAAAAGTCCGTACCCTCCACAAATCCATACTCACACATTCTTGGAAACCATTTATCATAGGGTGTTTTCACTTCCAAAACTGCATGCAAATCACGGCCAAGCACTGTGGGGCGGTCATTTTCATAATTGATTCTTACTAATTCGTCCATACGAATTACCTCCTGCAATATAGTCAGAGAGGAAACCCCTCTACCTAATAGCCACAGGAGGTAATGAATGTTGAGGATTTTGAAAAAATAAATTATACATCCGGATTTTTGTTCGAAATTTGTGTATGTAAAATAGATTTAAAAGCTGATTCAGTAATTTTCTACTTTTACAAACGGACTAGATTGATGAACAAAAAATGGTAACGTAAACTGTAATAGGCCTATAGGATTTGGAGCTAATAAGAGAAGAGGAAAACAATCATTTTGGTATCATATTTTATCTATGACCTGGATGAGTAAGGTTGGTAGAGCCTCGAGGAGAATCAATTAAAATAAAAAATACAGAGCGAGAAATTCTCACTCTGTATTTTTTATTTTACATCATTCACTTATTGCTTTTACTTGATGTTATTTTACGAGTGGCTAAAGCTATGATTCCACCAACTGCAATAAATACAATGTCCAAAACGATTTCAAACCCTTGAAACGCATCAATATAATTTACTAAAAACCAACTTTTTCCCCCATTAGTCAAATGATTGATTAATCCGCCTATTCCCTGAATAATAAAAAGTAGACTGAGACCACTGATAATTTCTTTCATGATGAACACCTCTTTAATATTTTTTCTAATTTAATATGCCTCTAAGACCGATATTAAAAAAAACTGCACCTATGACTCCTGTCGCTACCAAGAGTGAAGAGATTGGAGCTTCATTTAATTTTGACCTGATTTTAATAAGAAATTGTTGCAATCTTTCTTTAAATATAATATTAACCCCTAACAGTAATAGAGAAGGAAGCACCATTACTAGATTGTATCCAATTATAATTAAGATAGCAGGTGTAGTCTCAATTGTTTGATGATTCATTAAAAAGATTGAATAAAAGTAAGGCAATGCCGTTACAAATTCAATTAGGAAAACAATGATTCCTAGTATAATCATCCCTTTAATTGTTGTATTTTTGGGGATAAATGAAATTAAACGTTTTTTTGTAGTCTCTTTTGGTTTACTGAAGCTTATTAGAACAAGAACTGCTCCAAGTAGGATATAAAACCAATTGATAAAGTCAAACTGAGACAATTGTTCTATTCTCTTCAATAATGAATTTCCACCAAAGTAGAGTAATAAACCCGTGATGAAATAGCCTAACTGCGTGATGAATAAAAACACAAATAAACGAGAAGATAACTGATTCGGTTGTGTCAGTAATAAATAGGCTGTTACAGTCAGTACACCGGGACTTAAAATATCAATTAAAGCACACAAAGAAATAATCAATAATGCTGAAGAAATGTCTAATGATGAAGAAGGCATCAATGCTTCAATAGTTTCGATCAAACAAACTAGTCCTCCTTTAAATGTTGTGGTATTATCTATTTAACACATCGTGCTATAAAAAGATAATAACACACTGTGCTAAATAAAGGAAGTGATTTTTATAATGCCAAAAATTGTTGATCATGATGAAAAGCGCAAACAAATTGCTGAGGCTGCATGGAATATTATTAGGAAAGAAGGGGTTGAGAAAGCGTCTATACGAAGAGTTGCAGCTGAGGCAGGGATGTCTTCTGGTGCGTTAAGACATTATTTTTCAACTCAAGATGAAATGTTATTATTTATTATGAATTACTACTTAGAAGAAGGGAAAAAACGTTCTCAAAATAAAGAATGGTCAGAAAACCCAGTGCAGGCAGTAGAAGAAGTTTTATTAGAGCTAGTACCAATAGATGAAGAAAAGAAAATTGAAACGAGTGTTTGGTGGATTCTTGCATTACGTTCACTTACAAGTGATACAATAAAGGACAAAAAAGATGAAATGACGGACGGTACATATGAATTAGCAAATTCAATGATTGAAATCTTAGCTCTAAAAGGCGTATTATCAGATTCAATGAATGCAGAATTAGAAAAGAGTAGGTTAACGGCATTAATAGAGGGATTGTCGATTCATGCTTTATTAAGACCTGATGTATACTCTCCAGAAAAGGTGAAGGAAGTTATTCGTTATCATTTAGAGACACTCTGCAATAAAATCAATTAAGCTAATCGGTCGATGTATCAATTATTGTCCCATTTGTTTTTAATAGATTTAGTCTTACCCCTTGATTTATTATTAACTTGGCTCTGTTAAATTTAATTGTTGTTTTTTAAATAAATAATTGGGGGAACTTGATTTATTGTGGTTCCCCCATTTTAGGTATAGTAAGAGAAATATGTATTTACAACAATAAGGAATATACACAATTTTATGCAAGATAGCGAAAATACCCATCAAGTACAAATACAGTTGCATCAACAATTTGAGCCATCTGTATAAAATACGGTATAAACAATGTTCACAAGAAAAGGCACGAAACGATGTTAAATCAACGTTCGTGCCTTTTTAAACTGTCCCTAAACTTTGATTTGGGAACGTTATTTTGAATACGGATGATTTAAAAGGCTTGAAAAAAGACCGTCCAGACGGTATTATAGAGATTGGAGAAGGAGGTTTTGTATGAGTCAAAAAGCAAAAGAAAAACGCGAAACACTAATAAATAGTGCAATTCAATTATTGCAAGAAGAAGGTGTAAATGCTCTAACACTTGATGCTGTTGCAAAAAAAGCGAACACAAGTAAGGGTGGGCTACTGTATCATTTTCCAAATAAACAAGCATTGATTGAAGGCATAGTGCAAGATATTTACGAAAAGTTTTCGGAGGAATTCTTTATTCTAGTTGAAAAAGAAACAAGAAATCGTTATACAAAAGCATTCATTGAGTTATGCTTCAATGATTTAAGTAAACACAGCGACTTATATGTTGGTTCGATGGAGGTACCATTTTTAGAAAATAAACAGGTGCAGGACATTTACCAAAACATCCTAGAACATTTGAAAAAAGATGAATTAGATGAGACAACAATCAATTTAATTCGTCTAACAATCGATGGTGTTTATTACAACAAATTTTCAACAATCGCACCCTTAACAGCGGTCGAAATGGATGAAATCAAGCAAAAATTATACCGTTTAGCAGAAGGAGAATAAGGAAATGACATATGTTTTATTAGGTATTGCAATTCTTTTTGAAGCCTTTGGAAGTGCGATGTTAAAAGTGACAAGTATGACAAAGAACTATGGTCCATACATTGGTGTTGCAGTTGGCTATGCAGCAGCGTTTTATTTTCTATCTTTAACTTTAAAAGAACTTGAGATTGGTGTAGCATATGCCATTTGGTCAGGGGTCGGTACAACTTTAGCTGCTACGATAGGTGTCGTCATATTTAAAGAAGGATTTGACAGAAAAAAACTAATTGGTATTGCAATCATCATTTTAGGTGTTGTACTGCTAAATTTAAGTAAGTAAGGGGTTGTATTCGTGGCAAAATATATATATTTAGTATTAGCGATTGTTACAGAGGTATTTGGCACAACAATGATGAAATATTCAGAAGGATTTACAGTCTTATTACCATCAATAGGCTCAGTTGCTGGTTATTTATTATCATTCACATTTTTAGGGTTAACCTTACGAGGAATGTCGCTAAGCGTTGCTTACTCGGTGTGGGCGGGTGTAGGTACAGCTCTTACAGCCTTTGTTGGATTCCTTATTTGGGATGAACCATTAGGATTGTTAAAGGTGTCTGCGATTCTACTAATTATCGTGGGCGTTGTGATTTTAAACTTTTCAAATCAAGAGGAACCAGTTGTAAAATCAAGTTAAATAAAAATCACAGTAGCACTCTACCTTTTGAAATTGAGAGCTATTGTGATATTTTTTTCTCGATGCATTACTAAAACACCTTCAAAAATATTCCCAAAGTGTCGTTTGTAAACTTTATTGTTTAACGTTGTAAATCCGCAAAAATTTGCCAGAACTCTATTTTGATTTAGTCACCCTAACAGTCAAATAAGCATTACATATTGAATTTCGATAGCCTTAAACTTCGATAGGTTTCTGTCATTTCAAAAACAAAGGATGTCAAAAGTAATTCTTTGATATTGTGTTTTGTACTTTCATTGCTATGACTATCTACTAATAAAAACCAAGCAAGGTAATTATCAAGGTATTTAGAAGCAACACCTTTAAAACGATGTATCCAATGTTTTAAACGTGAATGGAGTCCATTTACATTTTGGATATGGTATAAGCCTTTAATAACGTGTTTTCCATCGTCAGACTTAATGCGATAATGTTCTATCCCTCTTTCATCTGCATAGGTTTTATAGGCTCTCCAAGCGTCTGTTACAAGTACATTATTAGGTGTTAGTTTAGACCCAATCATACCATCAACTTTGGTTTTAACAACACGCCCCATACAGGCTACCTTTGAAACTGTTGCTTTTGTTCGGTCTCTAGCAACTAGAACACAGACTTGTTCCTTACTAACTCCTCTTAGTGTTGATTTACCGCCTCGCTTACGTGGTTTACGTTCACTAATGCCACGTTGACCTTTTTGAGAATACAAAAAATAAGTCTCGTCCACTTCAACGATACCATCAAATTGTTCAAAACCCATTTGTTTAAGAGCTGATAACAGCTTATGTCTCCAATAGAATAATGTAACCCAAGTAACGCCCACAATTTTTGCTGATTTACGCAAGGAATATCCTTTAAACATACATTCAACAAAAGTAATCCATTCATTACCTTTTCGAGTGCGATAAAGAATTGTATTTGTAGTATCCATAAACGTTTTACGACAAGCCTTACAGCGATATCGTTGGCGACCATTAACTTTACCGAATCGATTAATGTGTTCTGAAGTGCAATGAGGGCATTCAAAACCTTCTTTATAACGTACTTCCCGCATTTCATCGATTAAGCGACCATCAACAGTTAAAGAAGGTTCAACATAGTGTTTTACCCATTGAAACACTCGTTCTTTATCTGTATGCGATAATTTATCGATATGTTTTAATAAATTGCTAAACGCTTTACTCATCCTTTGGACCCTCCAAATAAGAATGTTTGTTCTTATTATAACTACTTTTTTGAAGGTAATCAATTTTCAACATCAACCTTTAACAGAGCCATTAACTTTATAGAGAGAGGAGTCAAAATCGGTTCTTTCACTATATTTCTTCAAGATTCGAATTTTAACCCTTTATTCCACAAAAATGGAGCGTTTATTAAACAAACAAGATAGCACGTACCGGTCATAAAATAAGTGCTATCCTGTTTTCATTATTTAAAAATTGAAGGTCTTTTAACCTCCTCCCACACGATTATCCGATTACCAATTAATTTAATCTTTTTGATAAAACTGACACTCATAGCCATCAGCACTGAGTAACAGACCATTCGCCCAGGTTGGTGTCCTTGCCATTTGCTCACAGACAGCAGAAATTGACATACCCATTTCCGCCTCGATGATAATTTCATCGTGTACATGGGCCACAATGGAACAATTCTTTAATGTCTGCATGGCATGACACAAAATGTCACGACTGATTGCTTGAACAATATTCTCTACAAATTTGGGACCGTAGCTTTCGATTCTTTCCCATTTCTTTGTCCCGCCGATACCTTCATAAGTAACTGACTCACCACCAAATACGTTCTCTCCCATACGAGGTTTTACATAGGAAAGCCGCCTGCCGGAAGGAAGGACAATAAAGAGCATTCCACTTTGATATATAAATTTAATACCGTGTGTTTCTGTAGGAGTTTTCTGCTTAACACAAGTTTTTACTGCTCGGTCAACATCCCACCACAGTTTTGTAATATTGGGATTGGATTGTCTCCAAGCCGTTACAAGAAGCTGAAGTTCCTCTTCTTCAATCCCCATCTCTAAAGCTCCCATTGATTTTAATGCCCCAACCGATCCGCCATAACCGAGAGCAAGTTCGGCAATTTTCCCTTTCTGACGAAGATGGCCATTCACACCATGCTTCTCAACAGGTACATTAAACATCTGAGAGGCACTGGCACAGTAGATGTCACCGCCGTTTTGGAATACATCTATTCTCCATTTTTCACTTGCAAGCCAAGCAATGACGCGAGCCTCAATCGCTGAAAAATCTGCCACAATGAACTTCATACCTTCTCGCGGTATAAAAGCAGTACGGATAAGTTCCGACAGTACCTCTGGGATTGAATCATAGAGTAAAGTAAGAGCATCAAAGTTTCCGCTTCGAACTAAAGCACGAGCCTGTTCCAAATCGGGCATATGGTTTTGGGGGAGATTTTGCAACTGAATCAGCCTGCCAGAGAATCTGCCGGTTCTGTTGGCTCCGTAAAACTGAAACATTCCTCTTGCACGACCGTCACTACATACCGCATTTTCCATTGCCGTGTATTTTTTCACCGATGATTTTGCAAGCTGCTGGCGAAGTTCCAAAACAGTGCCTAGTGGTTCAGGAGCCGTCTTTAACATCTCAGCAACCGCTTTTTTACCAAGGGTATCTGTTTCTAGCCCATTGTCGGCAAGCCAGTCTTTCATTTGTTGTACAGAGTTTGGATTCTCCAAATTAGTTATATCTTGCATCGTAGCCATTAGCTTTTCACGAGAATGTTCATCCATCTCTACAGCCTGTTTTACGAAAGTCATGTCAATGGCAATGCCACGATCATTGATTACCTGGTCGAGATGATATTCCTCCCAGATGTTCTCTGGTACTTGAAACTTGGATAATTTCTGTTGTATTGACATCTCGGATTCCACATCGCGAATGTTATATACTTTAAACCGCTCCCATTTATCCATGTCGTGTTCTGGTAAATTACGAACTCGACCACCATTAGATTTTGTAGGGGAGCAAGGTGTACAGAAATATTTGATGAGGTCTTTACCCTCTGTTAGCTTTTGTTTCTCCAAACCTAGAACTGCACCGACTCCCTCCAAAGAAAGAGGAAGTCCCATATATGCCGACCATATCATGGAACATTTCCAGGATGCGGGGTCAAGATATTCAGTAAGGTTAAGCCATTTTGATAGACACACACGCTCAAACATTGCATTGAAAGCCCACTTTGTAACGGAATCATCCATAAGTGCGTTTATAATTTCAGCTGGGATTTCCTCTCCGCAGGCAAGATCAACAACTTGTACTTCACCAGAATCTACCGAATAGCCAAATAGTAGAATTTCAAAATCATCACTCTCGGCATAACGGTAAACTCCAGACTTTTGAAGATTGGCACTACTAAATGTTTCAATATCAATAGAAATAGAATTCATGTATTACCGCCCCTTCCAATACAAACGAGGTGGCAGAAGAACAACCTCCACCACCTCGTTTGTATTTATTCTTTATGCTAGAAAATCATCATCTTCAATAGTTGTGAAGTCATCAGCTGCATTGGTTCTTCCGCCTAAAGGCTCTCCATCTCTTATCTTCTGGATGTTGCCAAGACCACATGCTACACCCTTATTGCCATTAGAGTTAAAAGCGTAGAAATTTAGGGATACTCTTGCATAACAACCGCTGTAAACCTCGTTACGATCCAGGATAGGTCTAACCGCTTTATCTACTATTTGGGGTGGAGTCTTGCTGTTGGCATTTACAAAGTAATGTCCTTTGTAAGCCTCGTCATCACGTTCTACGTCACCATCTCGAAGTGGCAGTTTAATAGCCGCCTTATTCGGCTTTTTACCACCAAACTTTGCAATGCCCTCTTCAATGGCTGCATCTACTGCTGCATTGATAGCATTGATGGTTTCCTTATCTGTTTTGGGAATCAATACGGATACGCTGTACTTTTCCGCTCCGCCATTGATGGATACCGGCTCCCAGCCGTGAAAGTAGCTAAGACGTGTGTTGACGCTTGTAACAACCTTAGTTCTGTTTTGATTATTCATATTCCAATTCCTCCGTTATTTCGTTAAATTCGTTTTTTACGTTTGATATATTCATAGCTGGCCGCTTATCCGAATTTGGAACCAGCATTGGCTTGCCCGGTGGTTTATGTATGAGACCACCGAGAATTTGCTCAAATTTCTTTTTACCCATCAGCTTCTGCATTTCCGTAAGGGTAATGAGACTCTGACGATAGATATCCTTATAGCCATTTGCCTTGGCTACTTCAGCCACAGCCTCTTCGTCTTTATATTTACGGATAGACCTGCCCTCGACTACCTTAAAACCGTGCCACTCTTTCCCGTGATTAACAGCAGCATCCGTGGCATAAGCAATGATTTCATTTGCCCACTTTGTAAGGTCAGACAGTTTAGAAAGAACTTCTTCAATTTCGGAGTCCAGAAGTAGGGGTGGCAGTTTAAACTCCATCTGTGCTAATTTCAGCTTTTCTTCAGCCCTTGCACGGCATTTAACAGCCGCTCGGCAGAAAGTACACCACTCACCGGTCAGATATTCACCTTCACCGTCATAGGCCTTTTTCGCCTTTGGTTTCAGTTCATTTTCTGCCCAGTCCTTTAATTCCTTTACCGGGATTGTCCATGTGCTGACATTTTCCCTGCGGGGTTGGAAGATGGTCATGGAAACCTCCTCGATATCGTACAAGCTATCGTAGATTTCTAAAGCACCAAGGGCATACAATTTCATCTGCGGGTTTTCCACTGCATCTACTAACACTCCCATGCCATACTTAAAATCGATAATATGAAGCTTTTTATCGCCAATAATGATGCAATCACCAGTTCCGAACCCCTGGGGTACATAGCAAGAAAAATCAAGACGTTGTTCAATAAGTATTAACGGGTCCGTACAGCTTTGTTTCGCCAGTTCAAGCTGCTCCATTACAAATTCCACATAGGCATCGCTGTGTTCTTCCATTTCATCAGAGTTATACACCGAGACTGGCCGTTTACTTCTCATGTGAAGTGCTTTTTTAAGTTTATGTTCACAGAGAGCATGAGCGGCGGTACCTTCAGCGGCTGCATTGGATTCACTATTTTCAAATTCCAGTTCCAATCTTGCAGAAGGAAGGCAATTAAGCCACCTATGGGACCCCGATGCGGAAAGTACTGCGTGATCACTCATTACCTAGTACCTCCTCATCTTTCAACATATCTGCATAATGTTTCGGGTCAACTTCGCTTAATTTAGAGCCACCGTATTTTTGGATGATTTCTCTCACTTGGTCAGTAAGACCAGCTTGACTCTTCTCAGCGAGTTTTGCTCTGACTTCCTCTAGAGTGATTTCCTTTTTCTTTGGTTCTGGCTCTTTTACAGTTGTGGTCGGTTCTTTTGCTTCGACAGGCTCACTACCCGCCATTGCATCAGCAACCGCTTGTATGCTGTCTGCCAAAGAGCGCATATCAGAAACCACATCAAGAAGTAGTTTGATTTTGCTCATGGTTTAATCCCCCCTCCTTAATCTCACTGATGGCGAGTTCCTGTACGGTGTCACCCGGAACAAGAATAGTCAGCTTCTGCTTATCACCAAGTAAGAAACGAAGGAAGCGCTCCCTTATGGTGACATTACGGCAAGTTACAATCCCGCCAGACTGTGGAGTTTTTGAAACACTGATTTTCAAGTTGTGTTTCATGTTCTTCACCTCTTTCCGAGAGCGTTTATGTACTGCCCTCTATCTATTAGCCGTGGCAAGAGGGGAAAGTTGAGGATTCTGGAAAAACTTTTTTTAAATTCTTCTTGGCTGTATTTAAACGGTGTGAAATGGCGCTTTTACTGACACCTTCACGCTCTGCATACTCAGTCATTGTCATGCCATCAAGATATACAGCAATAAAAGGTTCTGAATGTTTTGGCTTGAGAATGGAACGAATAATCTCACAGTAATATTCATAATCTTCCTTTTTAATTCGTGCCACTTCATGGGTATTATCGGGGAGATAGTCCATATGATCCGTTGCATCCTCGGATTCGTCGTCCTTACGGAATGGTTTTTTTGGCATCCCTCTATGTCTGTCAAATTTATGCCAGTTATTGTAGTCGGGCTTGTTAAAACGCTCGTCCATAATCTCCTGTGGTGAACGTCGAGTCACAGTTTCCTTATCTTCGGCACAGGACAGCCTGTCCTCATAGTCCATATCAATCATTACAGTGCAGTCCTCGTCTGGTACCTCCAAATAGGTAGGTTTGTTGTCGTACATAATTCTAATTTTCATTTTGCATCCTTTCCGCCGGACTGCATTGGCGGCAAAGGATACAAAAATAGGTCTGTGCCTCGAAGTACACAGACCCTTTGTCCTGAAAATGAGCGCAACAAGGTAAGGTACTTCTATTGCAACGCATAACAATCCTAAACGGACTGAAACGTAGCAATATGTATCCTTTGCCCTTATTGCAAATCAGGCATTTGATATTTTTTTGTAGACGAGGAATGGTCTAATTCTTGCTAACTACGAAGGACCTTTCCTTCATCTATCATTATTGTAGGTGAGAATTGGACAGCCTTGGCGGACACCTCATGCCCGTTAATTTCAGGCTCAAAATGACGCTTTTCCCAACAAAAACACCTAAAAACAACAATAAAAAAAGCCATACACAAACCCTTAAAAGGATTCATGTATGGCTTACTTAGTTAATAACTAAAAAGCGGACATCCTGTGTCCGCTTTTTCAAAAATATTATTGAATTTTATAATGGCTCTGCGCCATGTTCCTGTAAAAACGTTCTAATCTCATCCATCGATTTTGCATATAGGTGAGTTAATGCAAAGTTATACCAAATATGACTGTTATTATTGAAATTCAATGAAAATGGTGAGTTGCGAATTATATGACTGCTAATATTTGGCGGTAGATGAAGTCCAAGGCAAATCAATACAATGGAATTAATAGATCCCGGTTCCTCACCATTAACGATTCGTCTTATGGTACGCTCGTTGACCAATATTTTCTCTGCTAATTCTTTATAAGTTACTTTTTTCCACTCACGTACTATTTTGAGAGAGCTGGTATAGCTATTTGGCAATTCATTATAGATTCGCATTTCTTCAGCTATTGTTTCAGCTAGTAATTGGGCCTTCTTTTCTGGAGCCGCATACTCAAAACCATTACAATACTTTATATCAAAATCTATATTTGATGTCTTATCACGGTTGAGGAAACATTCAGTATAGTATCTTTCCCTACACCCGGATTTGACTGATAACTCGAAAACCAAGCAGCACTCTTCCATATGGGTTCGTGCGTAGTCAGTAAGTACCGTTTGTCCGAATATATCATGTGTTAAATATTTTGGATAGTTTAGCACAAAGTGAGAATCTACATATATATAACTTCCGTCTCTAACTAGAGCGGCCATTTCTGGATTGGTTATGCTTTGGATGGCAGCATCCTCGGCGCCTATAGAAAAGGTCTGATTTCTTTCAAGCGCACCCTTCTTAAATCTGTGTGGCTTGACGTAGCGACCATCTATATAAGTAAAAGTTCCGATTGCTTCCTCGTATCCAGCATCAATCATTCGAATTTTAGCTGCTGTCCGAGATACGCTGAAGAACGTTGCTAAGGCGTCAATAACTGGCTCCATTACATCTATAAGTTCAGATGTTCCCAGTTCTGAACTGAATTGCTTAATAAATTTGAACGCTTGGGTTTTAAACATAGCAAGTGGCATTTGTATCTTTGGGGCGAGGGCATTCGCCTGCCATTCCATCCAGTCAGTTGCATCTCTGGTATTGTCTTTTATACCTCCGACTACCTGACACTTGATTCGTGTGGCACTGCTATTATATAACCGTTCCAATTCAAATGCTTTTCTATGTTGGTCCCAATGAACACACTCATGCACAATAGTATTATTGACTGATCCCAGGTTACGAAGGAAGTAAGCTTTAGGATCCACGATTATTGTACGGCCACTCACATGGGTCTGTACCATTTCATCGCTATCTTCATCATAAAACTCTGCATCACAGTCGTGAAAGTATATCTGCCCAAAAACAGAGAAATCCTTTGTAATCTCTCTCATTTCTACTGTAAGGCCCATTTTTTCTGCCAACACCTGTGGCTCAACTGCCATTGGGTTTTTTAATGCTTCAGGGTAATGTCTTCTAAGGAAGTCTGTGGCAACAGATTCTAGTTGTTCCTTATGAATGATAGGGACAAGGGAGTCTGACATAGGTTTCGGCTGCTTATTTTTGCTAGTATACTCAGTTATACTAGAGATTGAAAAATCATCCAAATTGCAATCCAAATCTCCTGAGCATTCCAGCATAAACCATTGCCGACAATTTTCTGATTCATCATAACGATGATTTGATTCACGGACTTCGAATTCAGCTTCAACAGCAACATCAAATTCTATTTTCATGTCCGGTAAGTCATTAACAGATACGAACTTTACTTCTATATCTGATAACTCAATGCCGCCGATGTTTTGAACTCTGTATAGCCGTAAGTCTAAGCCATCGTAGTTTTCTTCGGTGAAATCCTGTATGGCAGCAAACATTTTATTATAGAATCTTTCTGCCACATATTCTTTAAATGAACGATTACCTGCCATACTCCCCCACATCCCCTTTATAAATGAAGTAAGCCTATATCCATTTTTTCATTTGCTAAATAGTGCGAGTATATCAATTCTGCGGGCAACTGTCTTATTTGTATATTCTGTAACCCGAGAGCATCTAACATTTCTATATTGACGTATCCCTTATTAATAATGCTATGTTGTTCGGTTGGCATCAAAAAGCAATTTTTAACATCTTGAATTCCATGATCATTAACAAAATTTTTATATGCCAACTGATATAGGTACTGCTTTGTAATATCACCAATTCCAGGTTGTCCCCGTAGTTCTTTTCCATGCTCAAGTTGAATATTATAATACTTAGCATCAAATATAATGAACTGATGTGAGTTATTCATCTTATGGATTGACACAAGGTCTGGGACGAGGGTTTCCCTAGCGGCCTTTTGAAATTCAGAACCATCTTGCTTATAACCATTCCACTTTGGCTTTTCTATTAATGAAATGAGCAGGTCATAAGGATTATATCCGTCAGATAACGAAATAGGCAGTGAACCTAGTGGAGTCTGTAATTGATTGTCCAGTACTTCCGCACACACCTTTTCCCATACTAAATTAAAACTGTTTGTACCAAACATAGTGAAACAATCAATTTCTGCAAGTGTGCTACTATGTGCAACATAGGCGTATAACGTCTTTAGTAATAACTGCTTTCTTGTATTAAACTGCAAATTCAATTCATTTTGTATGCGGTAAAGTATATAGTCTTTTTCTCCAAAGTCATCAAGTTCTTCATCGGACACTTCAACCGGCAGTATATCAAACAAATCCAATAAATCTGCATCTTTTAGTTCCCTAGAGCAAATACTTATAATAGATTCATGGAGTCTTTTAAAGTAATCAAAATCATCATTTATACGTTTTTGTGTAAACAGTTCTATGTAATATGGTCGATTATTACTGAGATAAGTAAAGGTCTCATTTATCGTCTTGTCCCACAGTATTTCACCCGAACCATTAGTTTCAATTATATCCTTTGTATTCGTATATGCACCATTTTCGTAGTAGTCATGTAGCAAGAAAATCATAACAGCAAGCAAGTTGAAAGCACTACTTTCACTGTTATCATTATACATACGAATGATTTGCTCTTTGGCATTATACTTTTCAAGAACTTTTATTATTGTTTTTAACTCAGTTAAGGGATCATTATTAGTTAAGATATATTTAGGATAGCATTTTAATACACAACCCCAAACGGTTATTACGCCAACGAAAGTAAACACATAAAGGTATTCGTTCTCACCAATTTCTACATCTGCAACTTCAATATCCTCTTCCAAAAGGTCTGACATATTTTTTTGAGAATCCGTAGCTTTAACAGCCTTTAGAACACCAAACTCTTTCAAACGCTTAATAATATCTACCGTTTTTTCTTCCGAGCATTGAAAGATGTCCTGTAATTCAGTTTGATTGTATCTTTTCTGTTCTCGGACAAACTTCGATATCATTCTGCACCGTCCCCTGTAAGGTTATTTGTAGGTGCAGTAGCAGGGAATTTATTGCTGATATTTTTGGCAAAGATAAATACACCCTTTTCCTCAAACTCTTTGCAAATAGAAGAGTATGTCGTCTTATCATTACAACCATCAAAAAGAGTCTGGCGTTTTTGCTTTGCTGCGTCATCAAATAAATACATGATAACTTTGCTCTTAAATGTGGCGATAAACTTTGTTGGGTCAATAGGCTCCGTTTCAGGAACGATTTTCCTTGACAGAAAATATGGGCCAAGCAACTTATCCTCATTCACTTTATATGAAAGAAGTTCAGTATTTATCGCTTTACGCAATTCATTCCACTCAACTATTCTCTTGTTTGCACCTTTACCTAGTTCAACAGTTTTACCTACAATTTTTTCTTCGCTATCATCAATACCTAAATAAGTGAAGTCCCATCTACGTTTGAATGCAGTATCCATAGGGAATACTCCTTGGTCAGCACTATTCATAGTTGCCCATATAAACATATTATCTGGAATTTTGATTTCAGAATACTCTTGTGGATTACCTCCTAATTCTTTAGCAAGATATTTTTTAATATCCTCAGATGTTTGAATAGCATATTCACTAACATTATCCTCATCACGGTCTAATAACTGAAATATATCACCAAATACAGCTGCAACATTCGCTCTGTTGATTTCTTCAACAATTAATAAAAATGGCTTAGGACTATCTGACTGAGCATTTTTAAGTGCTTTAACATACGTCCTCATAAATGGGCCAGGAACGTATTCATATGCAATTTCACTAGCAGGTTGTTTATTTGAAATCAGATTTACATATGGCCTAATCGCACGACCATGATTTCGTTCAACGCTATTATCACCACTAGCATCAGAGCCATCTTTTTTCTTAGTTTTAAACTTGTCATCACTATATAATCCTAGTAAAAGTGGTAAGCGAGTTAAATCGCCATCTTTAAATTTTTCATATAGCAAATCATATTTTTCTTGAGCCGTTTTATCATCCAACAGAACAGTTAAAACATCCCTCTCATCTTTGCTTCCAATCAGATTCTTTACTGAATCCACCATCGTAGGCTTGTAAGTTCCCACAAAGTTAGCATACGAATAGTCGGGATGGAAAGTCACACGCTCGTACTCGCCACCATTTTTAAGCAAGGTCTCCTTATCTCGATTTAAAGTATAACTTTTACCTGTTCCTGGAGCACCAAAGATAATTCTATTATGGTGGAAATCAGTTTGATATCCTGTTTTATATTTTATTAATTCAGCATTAGAAGAATCGGTAAGATAGTCATCATTGGATTCATGTGCAGCATCTGCCCCACTCTGTACTTCTTCATACTCATCAATTCCTACGATTTTTGTAGTACTTAGAGACAAGAATGTAGAAACACGTTTTTGATAATCGGCAAGGTTTAGATCCGGATCATTTGTAGAGGTAACTGTTCCACGCGAATAGTTCAAATATGGATTAGTTCCATCATTTAGCGAGGTTTTCAGAACTCGTAATGAACCCTTGGCTTCTTTATCACCATTAATGTCTACTGGTTCGGTGGTAGCTAAAAGTTTACGATAGATGCTATCTTGATTAAAAATTACATCTTGACCACTATCATCAAGTTTAAATACGGCTGTTTCTGACAAAGCCGTTAATACGGACTTAAGCAATTTATCTTCTCGTTCACTTGTGGCAACATTCAATCCCAACCAATTAAGCAAAACTTCCTTATATTTCTCCTCTGCCACAGCCATAGCTACATCAATAATATCCATATTCAAAGTAAAATGTATCTCTTTTGGATATCTCACACCACCTGTTCTCTCAGAACTAACAGGCTTAGTATTATCCTGAAAAACAATTTCGCCCAATTTCCAATACAGTTCAAACGCTACAATAAGAGCTTCCATTTGTGATTTTAATAGTTGATTGTTATTCACCGTTTGACGAAATTGATCATCCGAAACGCCATGAGCACTATACACTGGTGAAGAGTATGCAATAAGCTTATTCATGAGTTCATCCGAAATACGAATTGAATCACCATCTTGAACTGAATATTTTACTTCTGCCGGACGTCCTTCACTCTTCCAAATCAAAATAAAAAGGGCAAGTGTAGCTTTAACGTTGGGCAAAGATGACTTAATGCCAAGCTTTAAATCTATATCTTCATAAATTTCCATGTTTTCAGGCCTTTGCATATGCAGTATCCTCCTTATAGACTTCTATATCTTTCATAATAACCTGAGCAATGGCTTTAGCTAATAAAGGCGGAACAGCATTTCCTACCTGTTTCATTTGAGATCCTTTAGTACCAACAAAGTGAAAGGAGTCTGGGAAAGACTGTATGCGAGCCGCTTCACGAACAGTAATTGCACGATTCAAAAAAGGATGTGTAAACTTTCCTGATGATGGTGTATCAAACCGTGTCGTAATGGTAACAGATACTTCATTTTTTCTCATACGGGTCCAAGTACCACTATAAATAGATTTTGTTAAGTGCTCTTCTGGAAGAACCTCCTTGCCACTATTTGGTGGAATCAATGACAACCTTTCTAAAGCTAAAGCAGAATGATTAGTTGCAACGTGATTATATAAAATAGTTGATTCTTTTCTCAAAGTTTCTTGGTAAGAACTTTGTGGCGGGTTTCTATATTCTTGTTTTTCAGATCCCTCACCAGAATTCAAGTAAGCTAAATCACTTATTGCGTCCCATATTGTTACTTTACCTTCTTGTGGTGTTGGGAGTGAAGGGGCAACATCTCCTTGCTTACCAATAATTATCGCACGTCTTCTATTTTGTGGCACTCCATAATCTGACGCATTTAACACTCCCATGTTTAATTCGTAACCCATGTCATTAAAGAGTTTCTCTAGTTCCTTCTTAAAATACCCGCGTTCAGCAGTAAGTAAATTGGGGACATTTTCCATCACAAAGTACTTTGGTCGTACTTTCTCAACAACTCTCACAAAAGACTTAAAAAGGAAATTACGTTCATCATGAATTGTTTTTCTCTGACCCTTCTGCGAAAATCCTTGACATGGTGGCCCTCCGATAATCACGTCTATTTCCCCAAAATACCTTGAAAATGTTTTTTCAAAATCTACAGTTGTTATATCGGCCACTAACATATCCGTATTAGGATGGTTTATTTTATAGGCATCTGCTATTGAGACATCATATTCATTTGCAAATACTACATCAAATCCCATTTGTTCAAATCCCAAAGACATTCCTCCAACACCTGCAAATAAATCGATTACTTTAGGCTTCATTTTGCACCTCCTCGATACGCTTAGATGCAGCATTAAAATAATCTTTATCTAACTCAATTCCAATAAAGTTTCTATTATGTCTTTTCGCAGCTACTCCAGTTGTTCCGCTTCCCATAAATGGGTCCAAGACAGTATCACCCTCAATAGATAAAATTTCCACAAAATGTTCCATTAATTGTTCTGGCTTTTGAGTAGGGTGCTTGCCATATTTTTTCTCCCCATTCGGTGTAATTGAGGTTTCTATAAAATCATGGATTAAACGCCCTTCATTATTAAATGTACCTGTACGTGTTTTATATGTGAAGTATAGCCATGCTTCAGTTGAATTGACAAAATGGAGATTCATATTTCGTGGCATTGGATTTAACTTATGCCAAATACCTGTAGTCTTATAATAAAATCCACTTTTTTCTGCAAGCCTAATCAACGTTTCAACTTTAATAATTGCCATGAAGACAATCATAGAACCACCTTTTTTTAATACCCTAGCAGACTCCATAAAAAAGTTATCCATTGACTTTTGCCAATCATCAAAGTCAAGGTCATCCCAACCAGCTGCTCCAAAAAAGTTTTCTCTCATTTTTACAAGATTGGTATCTCTATTTTTCATAAAATTCCCTAAATTATATGGGGGATCGGTTATTATCAAATCAACAGATGCATCGTCTAGTTGCTTCATCGTTTCGATACAATCACCGTTGTATAAACGTATTTCTGCCATAAAGCTCTTCCTTCCAAAACTTATTCTATCGCACTTTTTCCACTCTTGACCCATTCATCAACTTCTGAAAGTTTAAACTTCCACTGCCGACCAATTTTATGAGCAGGGATATCAGTTTTTTTTATCCAATTTCGAATTGTATCTTTTGTAACCCCTAAATACTCAGAAATTTCCTCAAGGTTTGACCATTTTTCATTCATCTCATTCATTTCTTTCACCTCGGATATCAAACTGGTGATAATAATTATAGTAATCTATTATAACATAAAACCTATGAATATAAATATTTTAACATAAAATTGCAATATTAAATATGATTTAATGGTAATAGATATGAATTAGCGTTGATATATACTGTTTATATTAAATACTTATTATTTCAATTCCACCTATCATTTCGAACAGATATAGTTTGGACATTTGTTATTTATTACATCTATCCTATCTCCACACCCTACAAAATTATCCATCCTATCTCCTCAACCCTTTGCCCATTTCCACAGTCGATATGTTTCCTTAATAAATAAAAACAAGGGTTTTCGAGACTAAGAATATCCATCGCACAACTGGCAGAATGTTTCCCAATCTCGAAAACCCTTTATTTATCATTACTTTGAATAGCGCTATTTCTCCACCCTAGACATCAAGGCAACACACTCCACGTGCGCCGTATGCGGAAACATATCCACTGGCTGCAAATACTCCACCTTATACTCTTTAGACAAATAATCAATATCCTTCGCCAAAGTAGATGGGTTACAAGAAACATACACAAACTTCTTCGGTTTAACCTTTTTAATCGCATCTAATAACTTACGATCACAGCCTGTTCTCGGCGGATCGACTACAACCACATCAGGACGCCACCCTTCTTCTACCCACTTCGGCAGCCAGTGTTCTGCTGTTCCTGTTACATAGGTTGCGTTTTCGATACCGTGTTTATCTGCATTTTTTTGTGCATCTGTAATCGCAGCTTCGATCGTATCCATCCCTCGGACTTCGCTTGCGCCATCTGCTAGCCATAAGCCTATTGTTCCAACTCCGCAATACGCATCGGCAATCTTTTCTTTCCCTGTTAAAGCAGCTGCTTTTTTGACTTCATCATACAGCTTTACTGTTTGCATAGGATTCAATTGGAAGAACGCTCTTGCAGACAGCTCGAAGTTTAAATCTCCTAGTGTTTCTTGGATAACCTCTTCCCCACTTAAGTGAATTGTTTTTTCTCCAAAAATAAGGGAAGTTTTGTTGCCGTTTATGTTTTGGACTAATGATTTCACTTCTGGTAATCTTTTTTTGATTTCGGCCATCACTAGTTTTTTTCTTGGCATTTCTTTTTGCGTTGTAATCAGTACAACTTGAACCTCTCCAGATTCAAAGCCAGCACGCGTAACAATCGTACGAACGATTCCCTTTTGCTTGCGTTCGTCATAGATTGAAATTTGGAATTCTTCTAAGATTTTGCGAACTTCTTCTGATACTTTGTTCGTTAACGGATGTTGTACCATGCAATTCTGAATTGGAATTAGACGATGGGAATCAAGTCCGTATAGACCTGCAATGATTGCGCCATTTTTTTGCTGTCCCACTTGGAATTGGCTCTTATTGCGATAGTTCCATGGATCTTCCATTCCGATGGTTGGGCGAATATCTAATTTATCGATTTTCAGCTTTGTATGACGTTCTAATGATTGGATAACGATATCCCTTTTTTCCTGTAGCTGCTGGTCATAGGCTAAATGCTGAAGCTGGCATCCACCGCATTGCTCGTAAATGGGACATGGTGCCTGTACGCGAAAGGGGGAAGATTTTCTTATCTTCTTTACCTTTCCTTCCGAAAACTTAGGCTGAACCTTTGTTGCCTCCACTACTACTTCTTCTCCTGGAAGAGCACCTGGCACAAATACAACCTGTCTTTTAAAATAGCCGACTCCTTCGCCATTTATGCCTAATCGCTTGATTGTTAATGGAAAGGTTTGTCCTACCTTCAACTTTGCCATCGTGTTTTGCTGTTTATCTTTCATCTATAATAACTCCTATTATCTTCTATTAAAAATTTACTATTATCTTTCTTCATTCTGTCTTCTTCATATACTAATGCTTCTGCGATAAAATATCCAGTTTCTATTATGAGTAGATGTTGAAATAAATTCCCATCTAATAGAAAAAATACATTCCTTAGGTAAATAGCACTGCAAATAATTACATGATTTAGCACTGAGTTAATAGTAGGTTAATAATACTTTTGTAGACTAGGGTAGTACGAAAAATTACTTTGTTGAGGTGATTCTTTTGAATTTTAAAAAGTTAACATTTGGAATGATGACCGCTTTACTTTTCACAGGAATGTTAGTTGGCTGTTCTGACCAAAATGATGATCAAACAGAAGATAGGGAAACTGAAACACCAGCAGAGAATGAAACAGAAGAATAAGTAAAGAAATATAAAAAACGCAAAGAAGCTGATTTACCATTCCAGTTTCTTTGCGTTTTCTATTTGGATATTAATTGACTTGATAAATAGAAACGATAGAATACTCAGCAGAATAACACACAAATTCAATCTTCATCTGAACTTGTTTTTTGTTTCATGGCAAAATAGTCTTTTAGCATCACCTGATTTTCCGCTATATCTGCAAGTGTGTATTGGTCCAATACTTTGAAAAATTGTTCTAATGCATTGTTCAGGACATGTTTTAACGAACATACCGGCGTAATCACACATGCATTTTTATCCTCAAAGCATTCAACCAAATAAAAATTCTCTTCCGTTTTGCGAATAAGTTCTCCTATATTGATGTCAGCTGGATCCTTTGCTAAGCGAAAGCCACCGCTTCTGCCTCTAATTGTTTCGATATATCCTAGTTTTCCGAGATTGAAAATAATCTTCATTAAGTGATTTTTTGATATCTGATAAACTTCGGATATTTCTTTTATATTTGTAAGTTTGGACGTTTCTTGTGTTGCCAAATAGATTAATACTCTCAAAGAGTAATCAGAATAATTAGTTAACCGCATAACTCTATCTCCTTTTGTTATTTTTACGGTTTTGATAGTGAAAATGTGAACATTTTGTTAAACATGTTAAAAACAGTGAAAAAGATGTATTTAAAATCTTGCTTTTATGTTGACAGACTTTTATCATAAAAGATGTATTTAAAATATTACTTTAAAAGAAGGTTATAAAAATGCTATCACAAAAAACAATGGAGATTATTAAATCTACTGTACCAGTATTACAAGTCCATGGTACACAAATAACTACTGTTTTCTACAAAAATATGTTTTCGGCTCATCCTGAACTTCTGAATATTTTCAACCATGCTAATCAAGCAAAGGGACGTCAACAAACCGCTCTCGCTAATACCGTATTAGCAGCAGCACAAAATATTGATCGACTCGAGACCATTATACCAGTTGTCAAACAAATCGCCCACAAACACCGCAGTTTAATGATTAAAGCAGAGCATTATCCAATTGTTGGTGAATTTCTATTAAAAGCAATCAAGGAAGTTCTAGGGGATGCTGCTACTGATGAGATTATCCAAGCTTGGGCTGATGCATATGGTGCAATTGCACAAGTATTTATTGATATTGAAAAACAAATGTATGAAGAAAGTGCTACTAAAAGTGGTGGTTGGTCTGATTATAAGGAATTTAAAATTATCAAAAAGGTAAAAGAAAGTGATGTGATTACTTCCTTTTACCTAGCTCCAGCAGACGGAAGCTCTTTACCAGCCTATGAAGCAGGTCAATATATTACAATCCGTTTATCAATTCCTGGAGAGAAATTCTTATTTAATCGCCAATATAGCTTATCAAGTGCAAGTAATAAAGAATATTTCCGAATCTCTGTCAAAAAAGAAGCGTCAGTAGAAAATCCGGATGGAAAAGTATCTAATTATCTACATAGTGATATAAATGTAGATGATACGTTAGAAGTTACTGTACCTGCTGGCGATTTTACGCTAATAAAAGAAGAAAGCCCTATTGTTTTTATCAGTGGTGGTGTTGGTATTACACCATTTATGAGTATGGTAGCAACAATTGCCGAAGAGCAGCCAAATAGAAAGGTAAACTTTATCCATTCTGCAAGAAACGGCGCTATCCAAGCATTTAATGAGGAGTTAATCAGTATAAAAGATAGAATCACTAACTTCCAGCTTTCTTATATTTACGAAAATCCAACAGAGAAGGATAAATTAAATCCTTTCTTTAAGAAGGCTGGCTACATTGACTCAGAATGGCTAAAAGAAAGTGCAATCGTTGCAGAAGGGGATTACTATGTTTGTGGACCAGTTCCATTTTTACAGACAGTAGTAAAAGGCTTGAAAGACAATGGTATCGATGATGCGCATATTCATTATGAATTCTTTGGACCATCATTAAAATTATAAGCTAGTTCATATAAAAGCGAATGTGTTTTAATTAAAAACGCAAAAAAGGAAAGCCGAGTTTTTTTCACAACTAGCTTTCCTTTTCTATTAATGAATATCCCGTTTTTTAAAGTTTCCGCCCTTTACTTCTGAAACATCGTAAATAGCGACAAACGCTTTAGGATCTAATTCATGTATTATTTCCTTCATTTTTCTTTCTTCCATGCGGCTGACTACACAGGTGATTTCTTTAAATTGTTCGTTAGAATATCCGCCTTCCGCAAGCGTATAGGTAGCACTACGTCCTAAGCGATCACGAATCGTTTCTACCATTATTTCCGGCTCTTCTGTAATAATTTTAAATGTCTTTGATCCACTTAAACCTTCTTCTACAATATGGATTACTTTAGAGGCAATGAAGTATGCGATAGCGGATAAAATAGCTCCTTGGAGGCCAAATACCGTAGACACGAAAATAAAAACAAACATATTTAAAAATAAGATTAAATCACTTGTTCCAAATGGTAATTTTCTTGAAAGCAATACAGCTAACATATCAATTCCATCTAATGCCCCACCGTTACGTAAGGCTAAACCCATTCCAAAACCGATGATAATCCCACCAACAACCGTTATCAGAAGGGTATCTCCTTCAATTATTGTTGGAACATGATGCATTAAACTTGTACTGACAGCTAAAGATAGTATGCCGATAACGGAATATACAGCAAAACTTTTCCCTATCTGTTTATATCCTAAAAATATAAAGGGAATATTTAATATTCCAATTAAAATCCCGAGGGGAAATCCAGTTAACTGAGAACCAACGATACTTAAACCTGTAACTCCTCCATCAGAGACTGCATTTGGAATAAGGACTGCTTCTAGTCCATACCCTGTGATAATTCCACCAATTATCACTAATAGTGCTCGTGAAGCCATAAGAAGCTTCTTTTGTTTTTTCTGTGTTTTCTTCTGCAATTTACTTTCCTCGTTTCAAACTATTTAAATAATCAGCTTATTTAGCTTATATTTTACCATAATTACTATTATTAAACGACTAAAGGAAATTCACTCCCTATTCAATACTTCTCCACAAATAAAGGGAAGCATAGCTTAAATATGGATGCCATTTTGGAAGCATTGCCTCCATTTCCTCTTTTGTTGGTTTTTGTTCTAATTTTAAGAGTTTCTTGATGGCATTTTGAATACCGATATCTGCTAGGGGAAAAAGATTATTTCTCCCTAAACCAAATAGCAATACATTCTGAATTGTCCATTGACCAATACCCCGATAACGTAGGAGTTCTGCCATAATTTCTTCATCCGACTTTTCATATAGGCTGTCTATATGTAAATTACCTTTCTGAATTTCTTTTGATAGATCTATAATATACTCTGCTTTTCTCGTACTAAATGAAAGGGCTCGCAATTCTTCCACGGTCAATCTTGCTACCGTTTCAGGCAATGGATAAAACCAAACACCATTTTTTTCAATCCCAAAAGTAGTAACAAATCTTTGTGTTAAAGTAAATGCGAATTTAAGGTTCAGCTGTTGATGAATGATACATTTCACAAGACTATTATATGGGTGAAAATCCAACACAATTGGCGTGCCATAATGCTCTTCAAAAATTTGCTTTAAATTTGTTTTTTGAAAATGTTCATGAATGGCTTGCAAGGATACATCCCATCTGAAAATTCTACAGATTTCTCTCTTAATGAGCTCATGTATGGATGTGTCCACCTCATCAAGCTCTACCAGAAAGGTTGGGTTATCCGTTGTTCCAGTTGCTTGTACTTTCACTACAATCGGTTTTTTATGTATACGAATTGGTACTTTGACCCATCTTTCTTCCTTGTTCAGGACATGCAATGGGTCCAATGCTAGCCGACTTAATACCAAATCAAAATTATATGGTCCTGGAATGTTAATTGTATGCAAATAGCATCACCTGTTCTCATTTTACTTTTATTATAGCATAATTAGAGGTGTACAAATCCATTGAAAAGCCCAAATGGAGGGGAGCTCTATTCGGGCGGGGAAACACTATTTAATGGAATATTCCTTCATCCATTTCTCTTTTCATTGTTAAATCATCTAAGCTTTTAAACGTATAGCCTCTTTTTTTCAAGTCCTTAATTGCTTGTTCCAATGCATCTGCATTATCTTTCGAGACAGTATGAAGCAATAAAATACAGCCCGGATGAACTTGTTTCATAATATTATCATAGCTATATTGCCAGCCTTTTTGCTGATCTGTCTTCCAATCCACAAAAGCAAGGGACCAGAATACTTGCGTGTAGCCAAGTTCTTTCGCAAGCTTTAATGTTCTCTCACTAAAAATCCCACGGGGAGGTCGTAAATAGGTCATCCCTTTTTTCCCTGTTAGTGCCTCTGTCTCTGTTACCACTGATTCAAGCTCCTGTTTTAGCTTTTCATCACTTACTTGTGTAAAATCTGGGTGATGGTAAGAATGGTTGCCAATAATATGTCCTTCTGCTGCCATTCTTTTTACAAGATCAGGAGCACTTTTCAAATAATGACCTGTTACAAAAAAGGTTGCTGGCACTTTTTCCTTTTTTAATATATCTAGTATCTTACCTGTATAACCATTTTCATAACCATTATCAAAGGTTAAGTAAAGTACCTTCTTTTCGCTTGTATCTTTATAGTAAGCACCATATTTTTCAAGTAATTCATCTAATTCTTTTCCCGCTTCTGCCGGCTGCTCATTTACCCCTTTTTTAAATCCCCAGCTTAGCGGTTTATTGGATACATTCGCTAAAACAGGAAGTGACATGAAACAAAGAGCAGAAAAGAAAATAAACGTTTTGATGGCCAATTTCAATGAAATTCCTCCTTTGCCTTACATTCCTTTTGTTATTTTCTGTAGGCTGGAGGAATTCATTCTTGGTAATAAAAAACAACGAAATGGTAGAGAAAAAACAGCTAATATACAGCCGTTTTTCTCAAAATTTATTTATATACACGCTCTTTAAATTGTGCTAATTTTTCTAAGGAAGACATTTCAATATCTTTATGCAGTGAATTGCCATGGGCATCCATAGTAACTACGGCTTTAAATCCTTCTACCTTTAAATGCCACATTGCTTCTGGTATGCCAAATTGCATAAGATCTACCCCTTCTACTGACTTGATGCAATCTGCATAGTATTGAGCCGCTCCTCCAATGGCATTTAAATAGACGCCGCCATGTTCTTCTAACGCCTTTAATGTTTTTGCCCCCATACCGCCTTTTCCGATAACGGCTCGTATGCCAAATTTTTTCATGATGTCCCCTTGATAAGGCTCTTCTCGAATACTCGTTGTCGGTCCAGCTGCTTTAACCTGCCAATTTCCATCCTTATCTTTTAGCATTACTGGTCCACAATGGTATATAATTTGCCCATTTAAATCAATTGGCGCATCATTTGTACTTAAATACTTATGAATAGCATCTCTGCCTGTATACATCATGCCCGTAATTTCAACTACGTCTCCAACTTTCAATTGACGGATAGCCTCTTCACTGATTGGTGCCTGGAGTGTAATAACTTCCTCTGTAGCAGCTGCTTCATCCTGCTCATCAGCTTCTGCCTTAAAGTTAATTTTATCCCCTTCTTGGTATTGCCATTCCTTGATTTCACCTGTATCAGGACTTACAGAAATCGCTAATCTGCGGAATGCCCAGCAATTATAAGCAACAGATACAAAGAAACTTGCAGGAATCCGGTTCATCACACCAATTTTACAGCCTAAAAGTGTTGTTTCCCCGCCAAATCCCATTGTACCTATCCCTAATTTATTGGCATTTTCCATTATATAGTCTTCAAGTTCTGCTAATTCTGGAATATCGTTTGTATCATCTACTGAGCGAAAAAGCTGTTCCTTCGCTAAATCATAGCCAGCAGAGCGGTCTCCACCAATTCCCACACCAATGAAACCAGCACTGCATCCTTGCCCTTGTGCCTGATAAATAGAATGTAGAATACATTTACGGATTCCGTCTAAATCGCGTCCAGCTCTACCTAAACCTTCTAATTCACTAGGAAGACTGTATTGAATATTTTTATTTTCACAGCCGCCACCTTTTAAAATTAAACGAATATCGATATAATCCTTTTCCCATTGTTCAAACTTAATGACAGGTGTACCTGCCCCTAAATTATTTCCACTGTTCTCCCCTGTAAGAGAATCAACAGAATTCGGTCTAAGCTTACCATTTTTTGTGGCAAGCTCCATGCTTTCGTATATAGCTGCTTTTATTTCCAGCTGATTGACATCAATTGGTGTCTTAATTTTAAAAGTTGGCAACCCTGTATCTTGGCATATAGGTGAGACTTCCTTATCTGCCATACCAATATTTTGCGTAATTGTTGCTAAGCTCATCGCAGAACGTGTTCCAGCATTTTCTGACGCTGTAGCTTTTGCAATCGCCCGTCGCACATCTTTTGGAAGATTGGTCGATGTTTCTACAATTAAATCGTAAATGCTCTTCTTCAGATTTTCAAAATACATGCTTCTCCCCCTCATTTGAAAAGCGCAAGGAATCCTTGCAAATTTTATTATTGCATTCAAATAACTCCCTATAAAAAATTATACTCTTCTCTCCTGCAATAGAGAAGTAATTTGCAATCGTTTACATAAATATTCCAAAAATCTCTATTAAAAATGCTTGGATGAATTTTTCATCCAAGCAGCTCTTTATTACATATCTCTATGCCTAAATTCATTACATTTCGATTCAATTTCGTCTATCATTTCAATTAAACGATCAATATCTTCTAATTCTGCTTCTTCTGGATCAATCGCATCTAGTACATCCATAAACATATTTAATCTTGTCTTTAAAAAAGTAACTTGCTCATTTTTATCAGTAATAGAACTACCCAATGTATTCTCTCCTTTCAAAACTACCTAATAATCGTATCGAATTTTCTCCCATTCGGCAACCTTTCCTTATTATAGCTTTACACATGTGTTATCTTTCTACACCGTTATTCCATTGTTTTACTAGTTGCTGCAATTAAACTAACGACTAAAAGGAGCATCTAGCAAAACAATCTAGATGCTCCTTTCCCTATATGCGCTATTTGATGTTGCTTATGAAAGTACTGTGTCTGTTTTCATCACTTCTTTATCTGCTGTAGCAGGAAGCTGTGGCTTTTCTTCTAAATCGGATGATTCAATAATTTGATCTTTTGTCGTGATGATTTTCTTTGTAATGCGTTTATACTGGTTCATTGTTTGAAAATAAAGCTGTTTGAAATCATCTGAAATCTCTTTTAAATCCTTTGATCGTTCTTTTAAGGTAGATTGAATCTGCTTGTACAATCCTTGGGTCTCTGTCGCAATATCCTTCATTGCATCAGCAGAAATACTCATTCTTTCCTTACAATTGCTCTTGAACTCATCAGGATTTTCTTTATAGCTTTGAACAAAACGAGTGCCTGTGTCCTTAAGATGTTCTACCCTCTGCATTGTTCTTCTTCTTGTGGCTGGATCTATCAGAGAAACCGTGACACCAATGACACTTCCAATTACTAAGCCTGTTACTATTTTATTTCCTTGCTTTGTTGCATTAGACATATCATTCATCTCCCTTCTTCTCATTATTCGTTTCTTTTCCCCTACAAGCAGCATTTAAAACAAGGATGTTTCTAAAAAATTGTTGTTTTTTTAATAGTAGGAAAAATAAAGAAGCCGGAATACACGTAGACTCTAGTGGAATCAACACGAACCCCACGGAAAGTGAATCTACTCCGGCTGAGGGCGATAGGAGCAAACTTTACGAAAAAAGGGCCTAAAACAAAAACATTTGACAGATAGGATTTTTCCTTTAATAATGACAAGGGGCCAGATGGCAAGATAATGATAAAAATCGCATTCTATACCTTAATTGCACATAGATATAGTTTAACTATTTTTTTAAAGGAGCTTAAAATGATTACAGAAAAAAATATAATTACTCCAAGCATTGACCCTTGGGAAGCTTATATGGATATGGAGCAGCATGGAAAATTAACTTTATCCAATATTGAATTCACCACAACCACCTTATGTAATATGCGCTGTGAACATTGCGCTGTTGGTTATACGCTTCAGCCCAAAGATCCGAATGCCTTGCCAATTGATTTATTGCTGAAAAAACTGGATGAAATTCCTCATTTGCGTTCCCTTAGTATTACAGGCGGAGAACCAATGATGAGTAGAAAATCTGTGGAAAATTATGTCGTGCCGCTTTTTAAATATGCACACAGTCGTGGCGTAAAGACACAGTTGAATTCCAATCTAACACTAGGACTTGATCGTTATGAACCTGTAATTCCTTACTTAGATGTATTGCATATCTCCCACAACTGGGGAACAGAAGAGGAATTTGCAGAACGCGGATTTGCCATGATGGCACGCAAGCCAACGTATGAGCAAAGAGGTAAACTATTTAACAACATTATTACAAACAGTAGAGCATTAGTAGAAGCAGGCGTCGTTGTTTCGGCAGAGACGATGCTTAATAAACGTACCCTCCCATATTTAGAGCATATCCACCGACAAATTGTCGAAGAAATGAAATGTCAAAGGCACGAGATTCACCCAATGTACCCATCAGATTTTGCTTCTGCTCTAGAAACTTTGTCATTAAATGAAATTAGAGACAGCATCAACCATCTTTTAGATATTCGTGATGAAAATGTGTGGATGCTATTTGGTACACTTCCATTTTATCCTTGTAACAAGAAGGAAGAAGACTTACAGCTCTTAAATCGCCTCTATTCCAGTAAAAATGTAACGGTCCGCAATGATCCAGACGGTCGTTCTCGCTTAAATGTCAATATTTTTACCGGCGACGTTATTGTGACAGACTTCGGCGATACGCCAGCACTTGGAAATATCCAACAAGATAATTTAGAGGATATTTTTCAAAAATGGCTGTCTACTGATTTAGCCAGCTCATTAAATTGCCATTGCCCTGCTGTCAAATGCCTCGGTCCAAACGTACTTGTAAAAAATAGCTATTATCAAGATGTTGATTTTACTACGAGAAAAGCATTAATTAGTAGATAAAGGAAATCAGTGCTCATTTTTGAAAGAATGGGCACTTTTTTAATTAGTTTTGAGTATGTAACAGCTTTTTGAAAACTACTCTCTGCTCTTCCTGTTGCTTTTTTGGCGTTCTTCCTCCATCAAAACTACTTCCCCCCCACCATTCATTCCAAAATCTCCCCCCCCATAAAAAAAGACTGACAACCAATAGTCAGCCTTTTCTTTCCCTATTTATTTCGGTCTTTCGCTCGCCAAAAATCCAAAGGAAACATGATCCTGTACTGGAATCCATGCACCAATTCCTTGAGAAGTTACATTCTTAACGACTATTGATTTCTTGCTTCCTTTAAGCATGATATAAACTTCTCCATATGTCACTTTCCCTTTTTCATTGACAGCAGGAGCATATCCATATAAATATCCCAGTCTTTTAGGAGGAATATTATAAACTTGATCCTTCTTAGTCCCTGTACCAATTACTGTTTCAAAAGCAAGAGATAATCCTGAATTCTGTGTTGCTTTCACAAGCATCATTTTCTTTACTTGCTCCGCATTAGGCACCTTGGCAGTTAATCCACCTCTTATTGTTTTCTGTGATTCTTGTACATAATGGATTTGATATGGGGACTTGCCACCACGGTTATCGTAAAAATTAGTATTTATTTTTTGATACTCCCAATTCGGTGCTGTCTCTGTTGATTCATAGTTAAGGGGCCATTGTCCTAAATATACAATCGCTTTATAGCCGAGAGCAAATGGCGTACTATTCACCGTGGACTCATTCAGCATCCGGATTAAATCTGGATTGTCGATTTTCACCTTAGAAGAATTAATAAGTTTTTGCGTTAATTCACTAGGCTGTAGCTTAGGCACATCCTGAGTCGGATTAGGATACGTATTTTCCTTTGTTATATTCATAACAGAATTGGGTATGGTAATAATTTTGGATTTCGATAGACTTTCCTCTTTTTCTTTCTCTTTTGCTTTTTCCGCATAAGTTAACATTGGAAGCATTAAGAAAAAAGATAAAAGCACAATCATAATTTTCTTATACATAGCAAGTGAACTCCCTTCAAATAATCATCCATAACTATGATTATTTTTTTCGGAGTTCGCCTAGATTATCCATTATTACATTATTTTTTTTCTAACTTCTATTTCACTACAAATTTCCCTGTTAATTTTGAGCAATAATGATGGAAAAATTGGATGGAAGGACCGAGTCCAAAAGCAATAATGAGGGTACCAAGTCCAATTGGGCCATTTACTAAAAAGGCTAACAATAACGCAAGTATTTCTCCAATTAACTTGGCTGTCATAAGATTTACGCCAAATCTTTCTTGAATAGTAACCATAAAATGATCGATTGGATTTAATGGAAATTCCGATTGTAAATAGAGAGCTATGCCTAAACCAATAATAATTAATCCTGTAATAAGTAAAAGTAATTGGCTCGCAAATATAAAATAATGAAGCTGATTGACGAGATGTGCCATCCAGAAATCAACAAAAAAACCTAAAATAAATACCGTTGCAAGTGATAATAAATTGGGCTTTTTGCGTAAAAGAAAAGCATTAACGAATATAAGGACGATTCCTACAATAACAATCCAGCTTCCTATAGTAAGTCCCACTAGATGAGATAGTCCTACATTGAGTGCATCCCAAGGACCTGCTCCTAGGTTTGCCTTAATAGTCAACGTAGCCCCAAATGCTAATATAAAAAGCCCACCAACATAGATAGTGCTTCGAAAAAACCATGACATTCCCCTTTTTACTCCTTCCTCATACATGCTTTTATCGTTACTTTCATACATATGCATAAGAAATAAGAAACTTGTCCAAAATTCGCAAAATAAAATAATCAGAATATTTACATTTCTTTATTTTCACGGTATAATAAAGGCATCAAATAAAAGGAGGGTAGCTATTAGGATCGCTTGTATTTTAGTAAAGGAGGAAAATAAAAACCTTTGAATATTCATCAATCAGAATTTTATTCAACAATAAAAGGAAAAGAGGTTGGTGATCCGATGGAAGCGACATGATAGATTCCCTATACATCATTTAAATCTACAAATACTTAAAAAAGACTAATATGTATAAATAAGAGGTGAAATTTACACAAGAAAGCCTAGCTGCTGTAAAGAAAGCGGCTAGGCCTCGTTATTTCTCCTACTTTAAAGCAAATAAAATCCTATTCCCATAATCGCATAAGCAGCTAATAATGTTGCTCCCTCAAACCAGTTCGTTTCTCCGTCATTCGAAATACTCACCATTAATAACACCGCTGTTACCATACTAATAAGTTCTGGCAGGGTAAATACTAGTGACATTCCGCTCGGGAAAAATAAAGAGATCAGCACTAATAATGGAGCAACAAACATGGCAATTTGCAGCGTCGATCCTATTGCGATTTCCACAGCAATATCCATTTTGTTCTTATAAGCCATTACAACCGCTGAAGCATGTTCTGCTGCATTTCCAACGATAGCAACAATGATAATTCCGATAAATAACTCTGACCATCCAAAGGACTCTGCTACTACTTCAAAGGTATGTACTAAGTTTTCTGACACATAAGCAACAGCAAGTGTTGCGATTGCTAAAATGGTGATGCTTTTTTTCACAGACCATTCTGGAGTTTCCTCATGACCATGCTCCGTTTCACCATTCTTTTCAACTTGATAAACTCCACGATGGGTTACAAGTTTAAAGAATAATGCACCTAAATATAATAAAATCAAAATAATAGCTATTCCAATACTCAAAGAAAGTGTTTTTCCTTCATTCATATTCATCGTAAATACTTCTGGAATAACAAATGCAACGATTACCGCAAAAATTAATAGACCAGAATTGTGACGAGCGTCAAAAACGTTAAATTGCTGTCTCTTATACTTTAATCCCCCGATAAAGAAGGACAAGCCTGCTACAAGCAATAAATTCCCTAAAACGGATCCAGTTAAGGATGCCAACACTACTTCTGTTAAACCTTCACGTAATGCAAATATAGCAATGATTAATTCTACTGCATTACCAAAGGTTGCATTTAATAATCCGCCAATTCGAGGACCAGCAACAATCGCTAAGCTTTCTGTCGCTCTTCCCATAAAACTAGATAAAGCAATAATTGTAAGACAGTAAATAACAAACATAACAATGCTTGACCAATGGAGTAACGTACCAATAATCGATAATGGAACCCCAATAAAAGCTGCAATCGTAAATATTTTATTAACCATTTTTTCGCTTCCTTTCTTCTATCACTTTCATATAATTTCCCATCTAACTGGTGGCTAAACTTATTATACAGCTACTTTGCCCAAATATAACCAATTCTCTTGAAAATGTTTCTTCCTTTCTTTTCGCAATTACCTTTCTTATTCCCCAAAAAAAATCTATTGCAATCCTGTTCAATCCCATTTAACATCTTTTAGGGAGACTAAATATTAACAACAGGTAAATCATGGGGAGAATAATATGAACAGTAAAAAATTTGCAGTACTAATTAGCATTGTCAGTATTTCTGGATTTAGTCAAGGAATGCTGCTTCCATTAATAGCAGTCATTTTTGAAAATGATGGTCTTTCTTCTAGTTTAAATGGCTTAAATGCAGTGGGACTCTATATAGGGATTCTTCTGATTTCTCCGTTTATGGAATATCCATTGCGTAAATATGGCTATAAACCTGTAATTGTTTTCGGCGGCTTGATTGTCATCCTTTCATTAGCCCTTTTTCCACTATGGAAGACCTTTTGGTTTTGGTTCCTCCTTCGTTTATGTATCGGAATTGGTGACCACGCCCTTCATTTCGCTACACAAACTTGGATAACGACAGCATCACCTATAGAAAAACGGGGACGAAATATTTCTCTATATGGGGTTTTCTTTGGTATAGGATTCGCAGTGGGACCATTATTAACACCTTTAATCAAAATTAATGAATCCCTTCCTTTCATTCTTTCATCCATTATGTGCTTTATCGCATGGATCTTTATTTTATGGATTAAAAATGATTTTCCAGAGCAAACGGTAGAAACTAATTCCTTTATCGATACGATGAAACGCTTTTCCAGTGCTCTGAAGTATGCCTGGATTGCCTTTCTTCCACCGCTTGCCTATGGATTTTTGGAATCAAGCTTAAATTCAAGTTTTCCAGTGTATGGTTTGAGAATCGAATTGACAGTTGTCCAAATTTCGTTTTTACTTACTGCCTTTTCCATCGGTGCAATAGTCTTTCAGCTTCCTTTAGGAATGATTAGCGATAAGTTCGGTAGAAGACAGACACTTATAACCATTTTATTTATCGGCACTGTCTGCTTTTCTTTTGCCAGCATCCTGGAGACTTATTTAATCGGTTTAATTATCTGTCTTTTCCTTGCTGGAATGGCAGTCGGCTCTACCTTTTCTTTAGGAATTAGCTATATGACTGACTTAGTTCCATCCAATCTACTGCCTACTGGAAATCTTCTATGCGGTATGGCCTTTAGTGTCGGTAGTTTAATTGGCCCTTATTTAGGAGGAGTATTTATTCAATATTTCCAGCATATTAGCTATTTTGTAGTGATAGCTACCATCTTATTAGCTGTTTGCTTGGTGATTTTTATCTTTGGAAAAAAAGAAAGAAAAAACCATCGTTTGGCAGAAGCAAAATGATGTTCAGCACATACGATATATGGTAGGATAAAGACATACAACTAAATATCAAAGAATTATTTCTATTTGTTTTTTCTGCTGTCACCTTTTTAGGTGGCAGCTTTCGTGTTTTTTAAGGGTATTGAACTTGATTCTCTCTCTCAATAAGAGATAAAGAAATCAAAAATATTTAGTTATTTAAAGGAGGAAATGAAAATGTCCACAGAAACTGAATTAAAATCCTTCGTACAATCAACTTTAGAAGTGAAGCCATCTTTATTTGCAAAGCTAGCTCCCCATCTCGAACTTATTGCTGCTGGGACAAGTGGAATTTTTATTTTGATAGGATGGATCTTAAACCACTTGGATTATTCGCATCTATCTATCGCTTTATACTTGCTCGCTTTTGTGATTGGTGGTTATGCCAAAGCAAAGGAAGGTATCGAAGAGACAATTGCAAATAAAGAATTAAATGTGGAAATGTTGATGATCTTTGCAGCGATTGGCTCATGTCTTATCGGCTATTGGGCAGAAGGAGCCATACTAATCTTTATCTTTGCTGTAAGCGGTGCGTTAGAGACATATACAATGAATAAAAGCAACAAGGAAATATCTGCGCTCATGAATTTACAGCCTGAGGAAGCAGTAAAAATACATCCTGATGGTCGCGAAGAAATAGTTCCTGTTTCCTCTCTTACCGTCTCAGACACTATTTTAATTAAACCAGGTGAAAGAATCCCGGTTGATGGTAAAATTGCGAAAGGAACAACTGCCATAGATGAAGCAGCCATTACAGGCGAATCGATTCCGTTAACAAAGGAAATAAATGATGAGGTGTTTGCAGGTACGGTAAATTTAAGTGGATCTATTACTGTGATACTTACAAAACATGCAGATGAAACACTATTCCAAAAGATTATTACATTAATTCAATCTGCTCAAAGTGAAAAGTCGCCTTCTCAAGCATTTATCGAAAAATTTGAAGGCGCCTATGTCAAAATAGTGTTGTCAATTGTTGTCCTACTTACGTTCCTTCCTCATTTTTTTCTAGGTTGGTCTTGGAATGAAACGTTCTACCGAGCAATGATTTTCTTAGTTGTAGCATCACCTTGTGCATTAGTGGCAAGCATTATGCCAGCTACCCTTGCTGCGATATCAAACGGAGCAAGAGCAGGAATCCTTTTTAAAGGTGGGGTTCATCTAGAAAATCTTGGCCATGTAAGAGCAATCGCTTTTGATAAAACAGGAACGTTAACAAAAGGGATGCCTGTCGTAACAAATGTGATTGTTCATGACGAATATTCAGAAAAAGAAATTATCCAATTAACAGCTAGCATTGAAAGCCATTCGAACCACCCTTTAGCAAAAGCAATTGTTCGATACGCTGAGCAGAAATATAAAGAACCTTTAAAACAGCCTGAAAGCATTCAGGATAATTCCGGCTGGGGTGTTACTGCAAAAATGGATAATGCAGAATGGCGAATAGGGAAAGCTGCTTTTGTAGGAGAAAAAGAAGCAAAAAATTTCCAGAATGAAATATTTAATCAGTTATCAGAAGAAGGAAAAACCGCTGTATTTGTCCAGCGAAATGACGAAATAATAGCGTTGATTGCCTTAAAGGATATAGTCCGAAAAGAGTCGAAAAAAGCAATTGAACACTTAAAGCAAAACGGTATTTATACTGTTATGATTACAGGAGATAGCGAAAAAACGGCCAAAGCCATTTCCAACGAAAGCAATGTTAATGAATATATTGCTGAATGCCTACCAGAAAAGAAGGTAACTTCCATTAAAGAGTTGAAAGAGAAATATGGTATCGTTGCAATGGTAGGAGATGGAATTAATGATGCGCCAGCGCTTGCAACAGCAAATGTAGGGATTGCGATGGGAGAAGGAACAGATGTTGCCTTAGAGACCGCAGATGTCGTATTAATGAAAAATGATTTACCACGTATTGCAGAAGCGATTCATCTATCCAAACGAATGAATCGAATTATTAAACAGAATATTATCTTCTCTATCTCTGTTATCATGCTTCTTATCGTTTCGAACTTCTTACAAGTCGTTGCCCTTCCTTTTGGAGTGATTGGACATGAAGGAAGTACAATCTTGGTTATTTTGAATAGCTTGCGGTTGTTAAAAAGTTAATACAAACAGCTCTAAAGAGACGAATTTCAATATGGATTCGATGGAGCAAAATTCATCAGAACGATACCCTTAAGGCTCTTCTTATAATACTTTAAAGAAAAGTTCCGCCTGTTAATCTAAAAGAACTCCCATCATAGTGAATACTATAATGGGAGTTCTTTTAGTTAGTGATAGCCGTTTTGCCCGTTGGCAGATCCAGATGTTTTATGCTTCGGCTTGCTTTTTCCTTTTTGTTTAGTACCGCCATCTTTTTTTGTATGCTTTGTCATTCTAAGTTCCCCCTTATTTAATGTTTTCCCCTCTAATAGTTTGTTCCGATTGCCTCCTTTTATAAAGGTAAAAAACGGATACCATTAACAAGGCTCTTTCTTTCTCTCGGTGAAGTAGGCATTAATTTCGCCACCTAATATAATGATGATTCCTGTTATATAAAACCAAATCATTAGAACAATAATCGTTCCAATACTTCCATATGTCGCCGAATAATTACTAAAGTTACCTACATAATAGGAAAACGCTAAAGAAGCAAGAACCCAACCAATCGCTGCGAAAATGGCTCCGGGAATAGCAGAAATACATCTAAGTCTCTTATTGGGAGCAACCCAATAAAGAGCAAGAAACACAATAAATAAAATGATTGGAGAAGCAAGAAACCTTAATGTGTTCCACATCGATAAGAATTCTTCTGTTAAGTCAAATTGGGAAAATAAAAACATCCCTATTTGTTCTCCAAACACAGGTAACAGTAAAGCTACTACCACTACTGCAATCATCCCAAGCGTCAATAAAATAGACATTCCCCTTGCAACAATAAAAGATCTAGTTTCTTCGACATCATAGGCTTTATTTAGTGCCTTTACGATAGCATTTAATCCATTAGAAGCAGACCATATTGTTGCAATAATACCGAATGATAAAAGACTAACATTTCTACTCAACACTTGATCGATATTTGTTTCAATCGTATCCATGATATCTCCAGGTGCAAAACCATCGACTACTCCTAATAAGTCTTCCTTTGATATCGGTAGATAGGGTAGGAGCGTCATAACAAAAATAAGTAACGGAAAAATAGATAAGAGAAAATAATAGGATAACTGTGCTGCAAGATCAAATACACTATCTTGTTGGATTTTCTTGATGAGAACCTTTATAAATGGAATGACCTCTCCCATACAAAATCACCGTCCTAACAGTTCTTTTATGTATGTCTATTGCCCTTTACAGCCCTATTAAAACATATGGCACTGATAAAAAAAGGCATCTATTAAGGAGAAAAGGAAGAAAAACTGGGCAAACATACAGGCCTAAATGATAGATTGAAATAGCGATTTCCCTATCATTTAGGCACATCTAAACCTTTTCCCTCGAGTATTACTCCCCTTATATTTTAGTAACAAATGCAAGGAGGAGAACAATTCTCTAAAATATTATCTTCTTTCTGATCCTGTCTCAGGTATATAGTTAATGCTAGAAACAAGCTTTCTTTCCTGATTTCTCGTGTCACCATTGAAAAATGCTTCCTTCGTATCGTGAATGATGCCTGCTACTACTGGTGTTATCCCTTTTAATTCTTCCAATTGCTTCTTTACAAAAACTGCATCATCCGAAATTTTCACAGCTGTTCTTTTTATTTTTTCCGCAGTACTATTAAGGCTAGTTGTCATATGCTCATAATCCGTTACCACATCTTTTGCATGCTGCATATTCGTAACGGCATTTTGCCTTGTATGCTTGTCCAATAGACTTATGGCTGTTCCAATAAGGCTCCCGATAAAAAGTCCTTTTGATATACTCATTTTCATCCACTAGTTCCACCCTTCTTTTTTTAATCAATGAAGGATGGAATTGATTTGATTACAAGCCATACTTATTTTTTATATCTTGTAACAAACCTTCACAGCCATCCTTCACTAACGCAAAAACTTCTTCAAAATTGCCCGTATAATACGGATCTGGTACTTCTTTTCCCACAGCATGGTGCGTATAATCCATTAATAGTCGAACCTTTGTATAATCTAACATTTCATTTAGCTTTCTAATGTTTGCAATATTACTGTTATCCATTGCAATTAGATAATCATAATCTTCTAAATCCTTTTCCTCTAATTGACGAGCAAATATGCCCGTATCCTTAATTTTATTTACTTTTAAGATATCTCTTGTTCCATGATGAGGCGGATTTCCAATATGCCATCCGCCTGTTCCAGCTGAATCGCAAACAATCTTTTCTTGTAATCCTTCTTTTTCCACTAAATCACGAAATACAGCCTCAGCCATTGGGGAGCGACAAATATTTCCTAAGCAAATAAATAAAACACGTACTTTCATTTTTATTTTCCTCCATTTTTGTATTTACATACTTGATTACTTTTAAAGTAATTATAACCAATCTATTTTGGCGATTAATACTCTATATTGACATTTCTATGTTTGCATGAAAAGATGAATAGAACAACTTTATTGTCCAAGAAAGGGGAAAGGTATGAATTTAGATAATAAAACGACAGAAAACGTAAATTTCATGATTGAAAAAATAAAAGAAAAGCTAAAGGTTTTAAACATCGGCGCCATTAAATCCACTCATTTTGATGAAGATCTTTATGATGAAATTAAAGAAATTTATGAACATGTCATGAAAAGAGATTCTTTTAGTCCAAATGAAATGCAGGCAATTGCTGAAGAATTAGGAAACTTGCGTAAGCAATAATTTACCTATAAAGAAAACAATAATCAGTGGACACATCTCACTGATTATTGTTTTTAGCCAGTTCATTTTAACTCACAAGAGATTAACAATTGTTTTTTGCCTTCTCATATGTAGCTTTTACAGATCAAGCATCTTGATCTGTAAGTATCACAGGTCCTTCTTTTGTAATGGCAATCGTATGTTCATATTGTGCAGAGTGCTTGCCATCCATCGTCCTTGCTGTCCAGCCATTGTTATCCATTTTCATTTTATAATCACCAATATTGACCATAGGTTCGATTGTGAATACCATGCCTTCTTTTATACGTGGCCCTTTTCCCGCTAACCCGAAATGAGGAACTTCTGGTTTTTCATGAATTACTTTTCCAATGCCATGGCCGATAAAGTCTCGTACAACAGAAAGTCCTTGTTCCTCTACATACTGTTGAATTGCGAATCCAATATCTCCGATTCGATTTCCTGGTTTTGCTTGTTCAATCCCTATATACAATGCCTTTTTTGTTACATCCATTAATTTCTGTAGCTCTGCTGATACTTCTCCAACCGCATATGTCCATGCGGAATCGGCCAATGCTCCATTATAATTAACAACCATGTCAATTGTTACAATATCCCCTTTTTTCAGTGGTTCTTTCCTTGGAAAGCCATGACAAATCTCGTCATTTATACTTGCACAAGTTGCATATGCGTAATCACGATACCCTTTTTGCTCAGGCGTTGCCCCTTTTTCCGCTAAATATTCTTCTACCTTTTGATCAATTTCAAAAGTAGTAATTCCTGGTCTTACAAGCTTAGCAATCATTTTATGACAACCAACCAGAATCTCGCCTGCCTTCTTCATTTGTTCTATTTCTCGTTTCGATTTTAAAACAATCATTTTCAATCCTTCTTTCTATCTAAAGTTACCGCTAAGGATTAAAAGTTAGGGTTTTATCTATTTCCCCTAATATATCCTCTTCCTATTTGCGGTTTTATTAAGCATGCTACTTATAAGTGAGAATGTAATTTACTGCAAAGGAGACAAAAGTACAATGGTTCTCCTTAAGGTTAACACAAAAAAAGAGCCTATACCTACTCCAACTCATGATAAAAGATTATATTCTCCCTATCATGAAAAGGTGTACGTATAGACCCTGCCTATCTTACTTTCCTTATTTATTTAAAAGCTTTAGAGACTCTCTAGTAAATGCTGGTATATCCTCTGGCGTTCTACTTGTCACTAATTGATCGCCACACACGACTACTTCTTCATCCTTAAAGGTTGCACCTGCATACTCCATGTCCACTTTAATGGATTTATAGCCAGTAGCATTTCTACCCTCTAACGTTTTTGCTGTAATAAGCAATTGTGGGCCATGACAGATTGCAAAGACTGGTTTCTTTGCATCCATAAACGCTTTAGTAAAGGCCACTACTTGATCATCTGCCCGAAGCTGATCAGGAGAAAAGCCACCTGGGATAAATAAAGCATCGAATTCATCTGGAGTCACATCTGCAATCCCCTTATCAATTTTTACCGTCGCTTCTTTTTGTTTTCCTTCTACTGTTTTACCAGCTTCCAATTCAATTGTTACTACTTCATGTCCAGCTTCCTTATATGCCTTAGCTGGTTCTGTGTACTCAGAATCCTCAAACATATCAGTAATTAAAGTAGCAATTTTCTTACTCATATATAGCATCTCCTTTTCTTATTTTCTATAAGTAACATTCCCCATAGATAGAAAATAAAACATGCTATCGTTATTTTTATGCTTCATTTCTCCTTGCAAAATCAACAAAGCGAAACTTATCTGGTCGATGTCGGGACTCTGTAAATTGAAATAAAGTGGCATTTTCAAAATAGATATAGTTCTTTACAACAACAATGGAATGAAATCCTTCTAAATCAAGCAAATTATAGTCCTCTTCTGTCGGTTCTTCTACTGTAAATTCTTTTTTAGCAAAACTAATTTTTAAGTTCAATTCCTTCTCTATATAATCAAAAATAGAGCTTCTACATATTTCTTCCGTTAATCCTGGCACATACTTCTGAACGATATAATCTTTATCTAGAATAATCCGTTCCTGATTAATTTCTCTAACTCGAAAAACTTCCCATATCGAATCTTCTTTCTTAAGCTGCATCTCTTTTTGTAAAAGAGAGGATGGCTGTGTATTCAAAAAGCGCTCAATAATCGTTACAGAGGATTGTCCCATTTTATCGGCTAACTCCTTAAAGCTAACCAATCCCGAAATGGGAAATTGTAACTTTTCTAAATCAAGAACTAAGGAACCCTTCCCTCTGAGCTTTTGGATATATCCTTTTTGAGATAATATATTTAAAGCCTTACGAATGGTTTCTCTAGATGTATTGTATTGCTCTGCTAATTCATTTTCAGATGGTAAAATAGTATCTGGCGGGTACTTCCCATTTCTTATCGCAGCTTCAAGCTCCTCAAATATCATATAATATTTATTCAACACGCAATTCACCAACATTTTCAAATTATTCGTTACCATTCTACTCTTTTTCAGACAAATTGTCTAAAAAGGATTGAAAAACAAATAAAAAAATGTTTCATTTTATGTAGGAAAGGGTAAATACTACAAGATATATTTCAATATTTTGAACAAATAATGAAATTAACCTTTCTATTTAAGCATAGTGGATAGAACAATTCGTTCTTTATATGGAACTTTTCATCTATAAATGCTATGATAAATATACATACCCTTAAGAGTGAAAGTGAGTGAGCGTATGATTGGGGATCGCGTAAAGCAGCTACGTTTAGAGAAAAGAATGTCCTTATCGGAATTAGCAGAACAAGCAGGAGTCGCAAAATCATATTTAAGTTCCTTAGAAAGAAATTTACAATCCAATCCATCGATTCAATTTTTAGAAAAAATTGCAGCTGTTTTCAATATACCAGTTGATCATTTGATAAATGACCATCAAAACAAGGATGACTTAGATTCAGAATGGTTAAAAATTGTAAAAGAGGCTATGGATTCTGGTGTATCGAAAAAAGAATTTCGTGAGTTTTTGGAATTTAATAGATGGAGACTGGAACAAAAAAAATAATTCCATGCCTAAAAGGGTATACAGACATGCAGATTCGAAAGAGGTTTTTCTACATTGAATTTCTCATAATTAGCTCATTATACTAATTGTGAGAAATTCAACGTAGACATTTTTTTGCCTTTAACATTATAAATCTACTTCTATACAAATGATCATTTAGGATTTTCCTGAATTAAGTAATCCTTCTCACTTCGCAGAAATTCTCTTACTTCTTGCAAATTCATTCCAATATTTTTGGCTTCATTAATTAATTGAATCCATTCTGAATCCAATTCTTCGGTAAAAAGTTGACTATTAATCACTTAATTCTTCCTCCCCAAAAATACATTTGTATTTTGGCAGTCCGGCCATCATTGTTTAAAACATTAGATCCGTGACTTTGCGTCCCAAACTTTCGTATTGGTTTGCCCTTAACATCATAATGGTTTCACTTGTCCTTTACTGTTTTATCATTATAGCGTTTTTTACATTTAAAAGATGCAGTAATTTGTCATAAAATTAGGACAAATTACTAAAAGATTTCTTGCTGTTTCTACAAAAAATGTTATCTTCCTCGAATTTTATCGAAATAATCAAGACAAACGCATTTTACATTTTATTTAGCCTGCATTACTAGTTATTGTGACTTTCTATCATAGTATTGTGTTGTATAGCTTTTTATCACTTTTTTAAACGAATAATTAATATGAATTTGTTCATATGTAATCGCGTCAAAAAAAGGATATTCCGTTAAATCATTTTGGCATATAGGACAAATCCATTTTCCTAGTTCACTACTACTAAATGATGGTCTAAAGCATTTATCACAATTTTTCCTATACATTTTTCACCCTCTTTTATTCATTTAGCTTTATAAAGGGAAACTTTCATCACTGGAGTTTTGCTATCAATCCCTACTGAAGGTTAGTGGAACGTGCGGTTTTTAGGGACCGTTATAACGAACTCCTTACGTCATTGTTGTTGTCGTATAATCGATTAGTTCTATAAATATCTAAACCGTTCTTATTAAAGAACTTTTTTATTAGTATAGTGCAAATCTATCATTTTCAAAAATTCCAAAAACAGCCATTATTTCTTTTTAACGAACAAAAATCGTTCGTTTTCTTGAAATATCTCCCGTTTCCTAGCTTTTTTGTATTTTTTATTGAACGATACGTTCGTTATAATGAAATTGTACTTCTATATGTAGTAAGGAGAATATTCATGTTGGTTGGAATAAAGATAAAGAAGCTAAGATTAAAAAGAGGTTATTCTATCAATGAACTTTCCGATAGATCCGGTGTCTCTAAATCCTACTTAAGTTATATTGAAAGGGGCATTCAAAAAAACCCCTCCCTTCAAGTGCTGACGAAACTCGCTCACACCCTTGATACTAATGTAGAAGAACTACTAGACAATAACAATACTGTTATAGACGGAATAGATGAAGACTGGATGAGTTTAGTAGAAGAAGCTATAGAGGACGGGGTTACCAAAGAAGATTTTGCCGGTATTCTTGAATACGTTAAGTTCAAAAAAAGACAAAAAGACTAGTAACGCGAAATACTCAATCAAATTAGCGCAGGTACCACATGGAATGAGCTTCGGCTTTATAGAAGAAGAAGCTCATTTCTAATAAAGTGCAACTAACCAACAAGTGGCCTTTTCTTCTAACCTCACTATTGATTAGTGGCACCATTCAGAAATTAACTGACGGTGAATCTCCACCTATCTTCCTCATATTCTTATAAGCAACGGGTGGAGAGTCTTACTGGAGTGTAAACATGGGATAAAAATAGACTAGTTAAAGCAGAATTAGCATCCGATTTTAGGCTGCATTCTACTTTGACTAGTCCTTGGATTATTTATTTAACTCGACTGCTATTCTAGAACCAACTTCTGCGTTATTTTTAACTAATGCAATATTAGCTACTAAGCTTGTCCCCTCTGTTAGCTCTTTTACTCTACTTAATAGAAATGGAGTTACCCTTTTACCAGTAATATTATTCTCTTTCGCTTCTTGCAATGCTTTTTCAATAATATCCGTAATATATTTTTCCTCAAGAGCATCTTTTTCTGGAATTGGATTAGCAATTACAACCCCGCCATCTAGTCCTAACTCCCATTTTGTTTGAATCATATCTGCTGCTTCCTTTGCAGTTTCTACAGAAAAATTCACTTCAAATGGACTAGTTCTTGTATAAAAGGCTGGTAGAGACTTTGTGCCAAAACCAACAACCGGTACACCATATGTTTCTAGATACTCTAACGTTAAACCAATATCTAAAATTGATTTTGCACCAGCACATACAACTGCTACACTTGTTTTAGCAAGCTCTTGTAAGTCTGCAGAAATATCCATTGTTTGTTCAGCTTCTCTGTGAACCCCACCAATTCCGCCTGTTACAAACACTTTGATTCCTGCCAGTTCTGCGCAAATCATGGTAGCAGCAACCGTTGTTGCACCATTTTTCTTGCCAGCAATCAGATAGGGTAAATCGCGTCTGCTTGCTTTTTCAATATTGTCACTTTTAGCTAAAAATTCAATCTCATCCTCGGATAAACCAATTTTAATTTTTCCTTCTATAATGGCAATTGTTGCAGGTACTGCCCCATTTTTACGAATAATATCTTCTACTTCTTTAGCTGTTTCTACGTTTTGAGGATAAGGCATACCGTGTGATATAATAGTCGATTCTAATGCGACAATCGGTTGATTGTTTTTCTTTGCTTCCAATACTTCTTTTGAAAATTCTAGCCATTCTGTTTTCATGTTCATGCTCCTTTTAACGAAAGTATTTTCCGAAAATTTCTTGTAACTTTTTATTATTTAATAAAGGGTTTACTGTCTGATTTGATTGAAGTGTTATGATGGAGCAAGCAATTCCAATTTTGCATGCATTTTCTGTGTTTAGCCCTTTAATATGCGAATACATGATACCTGAAACGAGTGAATCTCCCGCTCCTGTTACATCAATCACTTCTGCTTCTGGAGTTAAAATAACCCCTGCCTCACCAAGTTTTGTAAAATAAATTAGCCCTTTATCTCCCCGAGTTATAACGACCTTTTCTACACCCTTGGCAATAATTTTTTCGGCAGCCTTAAAGAAATCTCCCTCTTCTTTAATTTTCATTCCAGTAAGTACTTCGGCTTCATCACTATTTGCAATAAGCCATGTTACTCCTTGTAAATTATCGGGCAATTTTTTGACCTTAGGTGCAGATACAGGGGTAATACATAATGCCATATTTTCTTGTCTACATCGAACAATAATATGCTCTAATACATCTCCTGAAAAATTAGTATCTAATATGACTAATTCCGATGTTGCTATATAGCCCCATTTTTTATCAATTGTATCTTTATCAATGCTGTCATAGATAGACATATCCGCTAAAGCCACAGCAAGCTCACCATCTGAATCTAACAGCGCTGTATAGGTACCCGTTCTATTTAGATTAGACAACAGAGAAGGAGTGATATCCGCATAATGCTTCGTAGTATCTAATAACCATTCCCCTTCATGATCCTCTCCTACAATAGTGAATAAAGAGGTATCGATACCCAGTCTACCTAAATTCTCTGCAATATTTCTTGCTACTCCTCCAGGTGACTGACTTGTTGAGGCTGGATTGGATGTTCCATACTGAATCGTCTCATCTGCTTGAACCTTACGATCAATATTGGCTCCGCCTATACAAATAACTTCTTTCTTTTTCGGTAATACATAAGCTCTTCCAAGTAATTTTCCTTCTTTTGTTAAAGAAGAAATATATCCTGCCACAGCAGAACGGGACAACCCCAGTTTCTCAGCTAATTCATTTTGCGTAACAAAGGGATTTTCTTTAATTAGCCGAAGGATGTACATCTCTTTACCATTCACTTCCATTTCCCCCTCAGGTTAAAGTGAAACTAACAATAATATAATGTGTAAAAACTTGTACTCTTACCTAACAAAACTTTTGTTTATATTATAAACTTTTGTTTATAGAAAGACAATAATTTATTCATCCCTGCAAAAATTTTATCTATTCGTCTTATAACGAGCATCCTTCTTTCTAATTTTAAAAAAAAAGCAACAGAAAGACTATCATTCGTTAGTCTTCTGTTGCTATTCGTGGTTGAATTAAAATATCCACTCTTCTATTTTGTGCTCTTCCTTCAGCAGTCTTGTTACTGGCAATCGGTTGAAACTCGCCGTACCCTTTAGCACTAAATGATTTCGGATCAAGTTTTTTATTTTCAAGGAGTAATTTCATGAAATTTAACGCTCTCGTTACACTTAGTTCCCAGTTTGAATCATAACGAGAATTACTAATTGGAACATTATCTGTATGTCCACTTATGATTATACTCCTTGGCGGATCCATCACCAGTAAGTTGGCAATTTCAGTAACGACTGTTCTATCCTTACTTCTTACATCTGCACTACCTGAAGCAAATAAGACATTATCTCTAATCAATACATGCAAGCCTTCCCCAGTAAGCTCTGTATCAAGCTTATTTCCTAATTTATTCTCATCAATATAAGCATTTACCTTTTTCTGAATATCTTCCAATTCCTTTTGATCTTGCTGTTTCTTTAATTCCTTCAGTTCCTCTTCCGTGAGCTCCTTTGATTCTTCCTCTTTTTCTTTATCACCTATATTTATATCTGATTCATTCTCCTCCAGGTATGGTGTGGGACTAGGATATTCAAAGAAACCTGTCCCCCCCTGTAATTCTCTATTAAATGCATCTGCTATTGCGGAGAATTTTTTTGCATCGACAGAACTCATTCCATATAATACGATAAACAAAGCTAACAATAAGGTCAGAATATCTGCGTACGGAACCAACCAAGTTTCATCTATATGTTCATCATGATGAACTTTCTTTTTTTTCTTCTTCTTACTCATTCGCATTCACACTACTTTCGTTTTCCTCCAGAAATTTTCTTCTTTCTGAAACTGGTAAATACGATGCTAGTTTCTGTTCAATTACTCTAGGTGCTTCTCCCTCTAAAATGGAGAGAACTCCTTCTATCATTAAATATTTTTGGCTTGCTTCCATTTGTGATTTTCTTTTCAACTTATTGGCAAATGGATGCCATAAAACGTATCCTGTAAAAATTCCCATTAGAGTAGCGACAAACGCAGCACTAATAGCATGTCCAAGTGCTTCGGCATCTGACATATTGCCCAATGCCGCAATAAGTCCAATAACTGCACCTAATACTCCTAATGTAGGGGCATAAGTTCCCGCTTGTGTAAAAATTTGTGATCCAGTGCGATGTCTTTCTTCCATCGCCTCTATTTCTTCTGTTAATACATCTCTAATATACTCTGCACTTTGTCCGTCAACAGATAAAGATAAGCCATTTTTCAAAAATGGATCTTCAATATCATCTGTTTTGGCTTCTAAAGCAAGTAAACCTTCTTTTCTAGCTAATTGTGCCCACTCTGAAAACAAACGGATTAACTCTTTCGTATCCTGTATTCTTTGTTCCTTAAACAGGATACCAAATAACTTTGGAACTCGTTTAATTTCAGAAGCTGGAAAGGCAATAACTACTGCCGCAACTGTACCGACTAAAATAATGAGAATAGCCGCTGGGTTCAATAATACGATTGGGCTAACTCCTTTAAAAACCATCCCTACTCCAACAGCAATAATGGCAAGTATAATTCCTATCAAGGATGTTTTATCCATCTTGTTCACCTATCTTATTCCAAAATTTCGTTTCTAAGTCTTATCCTTTTTTTCGACAAATCTCCTCTTTTTTTTAGTTTTATTTTATGTAAATTTTGTTAACTTCTTGATTTATGCCAATAGTCCTGTTTTTTTCAAAAAAAAGGGCGATGTTTTATCCCCTAGTGTTAATCATTCTATCCTTTTAAAAGATAAAAATCGAATAAGCAGTCAATCTTACGACGTAAGCCAAAAAACTATACCCAAAGACTTACTGAGGAAATAACCGTTCCTCAACCTTCTTCTGATAATTAGAAAAATGCTTTGAATGATTAGTCCCTGTTCGCTCTTTCATCATTTTATTAAATCTCCATAATTTTTCATTATATTTTCTTTGCAAATCCACTTTCTCTTCTTCTGTTTCACAAGAACGGATTAAATCTTCCATTGACAACAATTCCTGCCTAATCTTATCTTCCTCTAAAGAATATCCGGCATTTCTCAATACGCGATAAGCCATTCGCAATTCTTCTGGTACGGAGGCTAAGCTATCTTTTGGAAGTGGTTTACCGAACCCAGGAAGATTGTTAAACTCACCATTTTGGTACGCTTTTTTAATTTTGTCTTCTGAAACAAGAAACGAAAAATCCATTCCCATCCCCTCCTGTTTTATATACCTAGTTTCATTATATATTTTTCCATTCCCTTTCGTATAGGATAGACCATTTTTATGAAAAATAGAAAGGTAAGAAAGGGGTGTTATCAATGGCACGTGGAGAACATTTTAATCATAAAAAGAAACATCATCCTGGACCGCTTCCAAAAGACACAAGAAAGCATACACATACAGAGGATGCTCCTGGAGATGAAGAATTTATTGTAACACAAGAAGCATTTAAGAATCGAATCGAAGAAGAAGAGTAAGACAAATCAACATACGGCGTTCAAAAAAAGAGAATGGACGCCGTTCCTCATATTTCCTATAAACTAAAGCACAGCCCCTCTCATTCAACACTATATCCTATTACCAGCCTCAACTCATGTTATACTAGAATGTATCGTATTATTCTTAAGAAGCTTTTCCTTAAGTTGAATAAACAGAAATCAACCAACTTTTATTTAAGATCAAGAAACGGCCCAAAATTTTTTGTTAGAAGGTGTTTAAATGAAGTCACTTGTTTTATGTGAAAAACCGAGTGTTGCGAGAGAAATTGCAAGAGTACTTGGCTGCAATAAATCAAATAAAAGCTATTTAGAATCAGATAAGTATATTGTTACTTGGGCTTTAGGCCACTTAATTGAATTAAAAATGCCAGAGCACTATGATCCTAAATATAAAAATTGGAATCTAGATGATTTGCCAATAATTCCACAGAAGATGGAATTAAAGGTCATGAAACAAACAAGTCATCAATACAAAGCCATTGAACAATTAGCAAAAAGAAAAGAGATTAAAGAATGCATTATCGCAACCGATGCAGGACGAGAAGGAGAATTAGTTGCAAGGTGGATATTAGAAAAAATCCGTTTTAACAAACCAACGCAGCGCTTATGGATTTCGTCTCAAACCGACCGTGCAATAAAAGATGGATTTAAGCAGTTAAAACCAGGGAAGGAATTTGATCGCTTATACCAATCAGCTGTATGTAGAGCTCAAGCTGATTGGCTAATTGGATTAAATGTTTCAAGAGCCTTAACTACTAAGTTCAATGACCCATTGTCTGCTGGTCGAGTTCAAACACCAACCCTCTCCATGGTTCTAGAAAGAGAAAAAGAGATTCAATCCTTTGTTCCGAAAGAATATTGGACCATCACTGCAAACGTAGACTCACTGCAAGCAAAATACGAAAATAACCAGGAGCGAAGAATCTTTTCTAAAGAAAAAGCAGAAGAGATTGTGGCTAAGTCAAAGGGAAAGCCAGCTACAGTAGAATCCCTTATTATAAAAGAAAAAACAGAACATCAACCATTGCCTTACGATTTAACCGAGTTGCAGCGTGATGCAAATAGACGATTTGGCTTTTCTGCTAAAAAGACGCTAAATGTATTGCAAAAGCTATATGAACAGCATAAACTAGTAACCTATCCTAGAACGGACTCACGTTACTTAACAACAGATATGAAGGCTACCATGCTTGATCGCTTAGAAAGTATTGCTGGCGCATTTAAAGAAGAGGTGCAACCGGTCTTACGTAATAAAGGAAAAATCGAGGCAAATAATGTGTTCAATAACAATAAAGTTTCTGATCACCATGCCAGTGCGACACGTTAACCTGAAATTCTGATAGAAATATCAGTTGGGATGGTTTAGTAGAAAACTGAAGAATCCTTGAGGGGAATGAAAGCCGTCATGCTGTGCTGAAACCCTCACACTAATACTCCCCTAAGCAGGGAAGCAGACTATGGTGGAACTGTTTAAAGCGGGGTGAAGTCGGCGAAAGTGAACAGGAATTAAGAACTGTCACTTAGAGTAGTCGGGTGGTTGTAATATATGGTGAGAATGTGTTTATACACTGACGAACCTCTGAATGTACGAGTCTATAGGTGGTTACGGTATCTGTGATGATAACGTAGTACCAATTTGGTACGTTAGCGGAGTTGAGTAAGAATTGGCGTTATGAAAGACTCTATACCGAGCGAATGACGGTATTAAGCTAACAGGCTCAAAGGAGGCACCTAAGTATTGCGTTAACGGGAATCTTTGGAACGTGGGAAGCCAAGAACTGTATCTGTCATGACAGAAACTCATAGTCGAGGACAGTTGTAGACGAAAAGCCAGATGAAGCTACTTAATCTTGGTGAAAGTAGTGCCACAGTACCGATGAAGCAGTGATAATAAGCTGTAGAGGGATAGGCACAAGTCAAGTAAGGACAAGTTGATTGATTCAAACTATGACTCTGTTTTTCGGGTAAGACAGGGAAAGCAACATCCTTCAAAGGAGTTGTCCCAACAGAGTGGCGAACAAATACAGGTATAATGATTACTATGAGATGACACAAGTCTTTGATGACTTGTATCAAAAATCGAAAAACAACTTTTCGTTTCGTAATCTAATGGACACCATCTCCAGTGAAAATAATATTCGATTGGCATTTAGAATGATAAAAACTAACACTGGAAGTCAAACAGCGGGTGTTGACAACATTACAATTAAAGACATTAAAGACAAGGGTTTGGACTCTTATATTAAAATGGTTCAAGCAAAGTTAAATAACTACAAGCCTGATACTGTTAAAAGAGTCTATATTCCAAAAGCAGATGGTAAGAAAAGACCATTAGGGATACCGACAATGGTGGATAGATTGGTACAACAGAGTATTCGACAAGTCCTTGAGCCAATATGTGAGGCAAAATTTCATCCGCATAGCTATGGTTTCCGACCAAACAGAAGTACCAAACATGCAATATCTCGTATGATGTCCTTAATCAATATCGGAAAAATGTACTATACAGTGGATATTGATATAAAAGGATTCTTTGATAATGTAAATCATACAAAGTTGGTTAAACAAATGTATGCATTAGGTATTCAAGATAGGAAACTAATTAGCATAATCAAAGCGATGCTAAAAGCCCCCATACAAGGAGAAGGAATACCAAAGAAAGGAACTCCACAGGGAGGCATTTTATCCCCTCTGCTATCAAACATTGTCCTTAATGAACTTGATTGGTGGATTTCATCACAATGGGAAACTTTTAAAACTATAAAAAAGTACAAGACTTATGCAAGTCAGTACAATCAACAAAAGAAAACAAACTTGAAACAAATGTACATTGTGAGATACGCCGATGACTTCAAAATAATGTGTAGAAATTACAACACTGCCAAAAGAATTTATACCGCTGTAAAAGAGTGGTTGAATATCAGATTAAAGTTAGAAATAAGTGAAGAGAAATCAAAAATTATTAATCTGCGTAAAAATTACTCAGATTTCTTAGGAGTCAAAATAAAAGCCGTCAAAAAGGGAAAAACATTCGGAGGATATGTAGCACAATCTCACATTTCAGGCAAAGCAATGAAACGAATGAGCGATGAAATCCGAAGTCAGGTTGAGCTAATTGCTAAACAACCTGAATCTTCCCATGTGACTAAGCTGAATAGCATGATTTTAGGTTGGCATGAGTATTATAGCTGTGCTACCTATGCTAATATTGACTTCTCTAAATTAGCTTTCTCTTTGGATAAGTTTATGCTCCACAAACTAAGAAATGTAGCGAACTATGGAACACCTAAACGTAGCGAAATATCGCCTTTGTATAAGAAATTCTATGGAAATTCGAAAGCAAAAACGTGGAAGATTCACAAGGTTTTCATCTATCCAATCGACCATGTTCAACACAAACCAGTTATGAATTTCAGCCAAGACATATGTGATTACACCCAAGAGGGGCGAAACAAATCCTCTAAGAAATTGGAAAACAGCACTAATAATAACATCATTCAACTCATGAAAAATTATAATCCATATGAAACGGCTGAATACAACGACAATAGAATTTCAAGAGCTTCCATGACAAAAATGAAATGTGAAGTAACAAAAATTGAACTTGCTATAGACACGCTACATTGTCATCACGTCATACCAAGAGAACTTGGGGGAACAGATGGCTACCAAAACCTTAGAATTGTTCATAAAGATGTCCATAAACTTATTCATGCAATTAAACCCGAAACAATAGAAAAGTACAGCAATCTCATTGAAGATAAAAAAGCTCTTAACAAGCTAAATAAACTTCGAACTCAATGTAGTCTTGAACCGATCAATCTTGTAACTACTTGATGGAACGCCGTATGAGGGGAAACTTTCACGTACGGTGTGGAGGAGGGGAAAATGAGTACACTTAACGGATAATGCCGAAGTAGAAAGTTACCTATTCCTATTCATTCCAACGGAACAGCCCGTTTTTTTAAATCGTTTAGATAATGAGGAAGTAAAAATTTATGATTTAATCGTAAAAAGATTTTTGACATTATTTTATCCAAAATACAAATATGAAACGATTTCTACTATGTTAGACATCAATGGAGAAACATTTGTTGCTCAAGAAACGAATGTATTGGATTTAGGCTTTAAAGCTTTAGATAACCGTAAAACAGATTCTGACAAAAAGATTCAGCTTCAAAAAGGAAAAAAGTTAACAGTACAATCCGTGATAATGGAGCAAAAATTCACAGAAGCTCCATCACGCTTTACGGAAGCTGATATTCTAGGGAAAATGGAGAAATTTGGGCTTGGAACACCTGCTACACGTGCAGAAATTATTGAAAGACTCCTTTCCTCTGAAGTGTTGGAAAGACAAAACGGAAAATTACATTCTACTTCTAAAGGGAAACAATTGATTAATCTTGTTAACGATGATTTGACTACTCCTGACTTGACAGCGAAGTGGGAAAATGAGTTAGAGGATATAGCAAAGGGAAAAGCAAATGCTCAACAGTTTATGGAGCAAATCAAGGATCAAACCAAACGATTTGTCCGTGAAATTAAACATAGTGATAAATCATATAAAATGCAAAATTTAACGGGCTCCAAGTGTCCTGAGTGTGGTTCCTTCTTGAAGGAAAAGAATACAAAAAACGGAAAAATTCTTGTATGCTCCAGTCTAGAGTGTTCTTTCAGTAAAAGAAAGGATCCTAAGCTATCAAATAAACGCTGTCCGCAATGCCATAAGAAAATGGAGATTCATAACGGAGTGGCAGGAACCTATTTCCAATGCAGAAACTGTAACGTTGTAGAAAAAGCGACAGATCGTAAAAAAACGATAAATAAAAGAGAAGAACGAAAATTAGTTCAAAAATATAGCAAAGACGAAAGCTTTGGAAACAGTTTAGGTGACTTATTGAAAGCCGCTATGAAGAAAGACGAAGATTAAATAGTAAAATCCAAACAATCATACGATACATATGATTGTTTGGATTTTTTCTATCTATTATGGAACTTTTCTAATAAAGTATTAGCTTTTAATTCCAAGGTAGAGGAAACTCGCCAATTTGCTTTCTCAAATACTTCTCCCTCCCCAATACCAACAGCAAACATAGGTGTTTGCAATATTCCGCTCAAGCCTGCTTGCCCATCCTCTATTGCAGCACAATTAGCATAATCAACCCCTAAACAATCCGCAGCTGCTAAAAATATTTCTGGATCAGGCTTTCCTTTTGTTAGAGAATGAGGATCTACGATGCATTCGAACCAGTTTCTAATTCCAAAGCGATCCAAAAGATACGGAGCATTGGAACTAGAGGACGCAATTCCAAATTTTATCCCGGCATCCTTCAATTCTTTTAGAAACACATACATTCCTGGCAACATATTTTCAACAGTAAATTCACTAATTAATTCTTTATAATAATCACTTTTCTGATTTCCTAGCGCTTCTTTTTCTGATTCTGAAAAAACATTATTTGTTCTTGCCACTAAATCATCAATCAGAATCTTTCTTGGTACACCCTGATACCTTAAATTATCCTCTTTTGTAAATGGGACTCCGATTTTCATCGCCATTCTTTTCGTTGCTTCGTAATAGTGAGGGACAGTATCTGCTATGACACCATCAAAGTCAAAGATAACTGCCTGTAATTTATTAGCCATATAATCCTCCTTGAATAATCGTCACGTCTATTCTAACAAAAAATACAGCCTAGTTGTCACGCTCCTCTAAATACCATCAATTATTATCCTAATGTTACGATCAATCAGTTTATTTCTTATTCTAAAAAAGCTACAATAGAAGCAGCATCCATTCCATCCTTGGGATTTATGCTCATACATAGAGCTAATAGCTTATAGAAAAGGAGAATGAAAATGAGTACATTTCAAGAAAATCTTCAGAAATATGCTGAACTTGCAGTAAAGGTCGGCGTTAATATCCAAAACGGACAAACACTTGTTATCAATACATCTATTGAAGCTGCTGAATTTGTTCGTTTAGTAGTGAAAGAGGCATACCAAATCGGTGCAAAAAATGTCGTTGTTAACTGGGGTGATGATGTCGTTACTCGCACAAAATTTGAATTGGCACCAGACGAAGCATTCACCGAATATCCCGAATGGAGAGCAAAAGAGACAATTGCACTTGCGGAAGAAGGAGCAGCCTTCATGTCTGTTGTATCTTCAAGTCCAGACCTTTTAAAAGGGATTCCTTCTGAAAGAATCAGCAATTTCCAAAAAGCTTCTGGCACCGCTTTAAGCCAGTTCCGAAAATATGTACAGTCCGATAAAGTAAGCTGGACAGTAATTGCTGTGCCTTCAAAGGCATGGGCAAATCTTGTTTTCCCTGACGCTCCAGAAGATTCTAGAGTAGAATTACTTTGGGATGCTATTTTCAAAGCAATCAGAGTGGATCAGGAAAATCCAATCCAAGCTTGGCAAGAACATGACAAAACACTTCATACAAAAGTAGATTACTTAAATGAGAAAGCATATGAAAAGCTTCATTACACAGCTCCAGGTACAGATTTAACCATCGAGCTTCCAAAAGGACATCTATGGTGTGGAGCAGGCTCTATCAATGAAAAAGGTTTTGAATTCATGGCAAATATGCCGACAGAAGAAGTTTTCACCGTTCCTCATAAAACAGGTGTAAATGGAACTGTATCAAGTACAAAACCATTAAGCTATGGTGGTAATATTATTAATAATTTCTCTGTTACGTTTAAAGATGGACGTATTGTGGATGTGAAGGCTGAGGAAGGAGAAGAAATTCTTCGCCAGTTAGTAGAAACAGATGAAGGCTCTCATTATCTTGGAGAGGTTGCTTTAGTGCCACATCGTTCTCCAATATCACAATCTAATATTCTATACTACAATACATTATTCGATGAAAATGCATCAAACCACTTAGCAATTGGAAGTGCCTATGCATTCTGTATTGAAGGTGGGAAAAAGATGTCTAGCGAAGAATTAGCAGAAAAAGGACTTAACGAGAGCATTACACATGTCGACTTTATGATTGGTTCAGACAAAATGAACATTGATGGTATTACAGCAGATGGTACTGTAGAAGCCGTGTTCCGTAATGGTGATTGGGCTTTTTAAGCACCAGCCTCCCGAAAAAAATAGAATGAAATAAAGGATGCCTCATGGATTGGTTACGATTTATAGCCATTCCATGAGGCATCCTTATTTTTGCTTCGATAAAAACCCTATTTTACTAATCGAATCGATTTAATCTTTTGCGATAAATCTAATTGGATTAGTAGCTTATAATTTCCTGCTAAGTATGTCGCAACATACCCATCATCTTTTGTAACATATTCCTCAGGCTTCCCTAATGTATCTTGAATGGCCTGCACCGATTCTTTTAATCGAATTCCAGGGATTGAAATGGAGGTAACAAGTTCTGTTCTCTTATCATAGTAATATGTCACCTCTGGAAGATCTAATTGATTGTATTTCTGATTATAATCAGCATCCGTATAATTCGAGTTTATTTTCTTTATCTCTTTTATATTAGTACCAATTGGATATTGAGCACCTATTAACATACCTTGTTCCGCTAAATTTAGTAAACTTGTCGTAACACTTAAATTTTTATATGGAAAATAAAACTCTTCCTGTTCAAGCCAATTTTTAATGATTTTCTTATTCTCAATTGAAGTTCCATCCACTTTTAATAATTTCCCAGTAGTTGGCTCAAGCATCCATGTATCAAATTCCATTATTTCATTATCTTTTTTTCTTAATGTCTGTATATAGTTTTGTTGAATATTTTTGATATTTTTACTGTATATTTTCATTCCATAATCTGTCAAAACATCCAATTTCTCTTCATGAATAGTATAGAAATAAGCCATTACTTTATCTGCTTCTTCCCCTTGAAAAACAGCAGCAATATTTTGCTGATTAACAAGAAATGTTCCAATGTTTTTTTGGGACAAATTAAAAGTCATCGGATTTGGTAATTCCAGCTCTTGTTTCACCACCTCATTTCCGTACTCTTTTGTCCATAAATAAAAGGAAAAGTCTCCGGTTACAATCGTATCATCTTTTTTTCCAAACTCATTATCTTCGACTTGCTGATACTTCCTTTCCCCTTCTCCTACAATAAATACCTGATACGCTTTCTCTTTGACTTTCATATCTATTTCAAAATAAGCATTTTCTTCTACCCACTGTAAATCTTTCTTAATAACGACATGTTTTTTGTCCATCTCGTTCTTTTGTTTTTCTGCTAAATAGGAATTCACCATGGAAGCCACTAAAATTCCTGCAATTATCATTATCCCTACCCATAATAACCAGATATATTTATTTCTTTTCATTATATTTCTCCTATTTTTCAAACACATCTATTCTCTCTATTTGGAGAATAAATATCTCGATTACGGTAAATTATTGCCTTTATCATTAAAGAAAATGGCACTCTCACCATAAGTTATTTTATTTAAGGCTAACAAAAAATAGTACTCACATTTTGTTTAAGCCTGACACATACCTATTTATAGTACCAAATTGCTCTCCAATCTACAAATCTAGCTTTTTCCAAGATTGAGTCAAGTTTTTGTGGGAGTTTTTTTTAGCTCCCTTT
>NZ_JVDT01000160.1 GCF_001076885.1 Bacillus sp. 522_BSPC | reverse complement strand
GTGAAGGATTCATCCAAGCGCTTAATCTAGCAAAAAATGCAGGGTTTAGTGCTTATTATCTATTTGAAAAAAGAAACCCTGTTCGAATTGATATGTAAATAAGTGCAGAGGGATTATTTACATTAAATGACCTAACCATTAATGAGAGTTTTCCTTCACACCATAGGGATGTGTCAGTCTATCGATTACCGATAGTATTTAATGGGAAAATTTTTTATCGTGTGCGCAAATTTAACAATTAATAGAAAAGAAGAGTGTCCAATGAGACACTCTTTCGGTTTAAATAAAGGAAACAATAAGCTCTGCTTTCCCCTTTAATTCAAATGCACCAAATTTATTGGGAAGCAAGAAATGATCCCCTTTTTGGAATGCGTATTCTTCTCCACTCTTCGTTAGAGAACCATCTCCCTCTATTACGCTGCATAATAGGAAAGCTTGATCTTGCTCTTTAGTTGCCTTTCCATCGAGTGACCATTTTTCAACTGTAAAATAGTCACATTCAACAAAGCTTGTAATCTCTATATCCCCTTGTTGTTCAACAGATGGAGAAGTTGCTGCTAATTGATGTGGAACGGTCGTAACATTGATCGATTGCTCAATATGTAATTCCCGAGTATTTCCTTCTGCATCCCGGCGATCATAGTCATAAACACGATATGTTGTATCCGAATTTTGTTGGGTTTCAAGAATGATAATCCCTTCCCCAATAGCATGAATTGTTCCACTTGGCACAAAGAAGAAATCACCTTTTTTAACAGGAACTTTATTTAATAACTCATCCCATCTATTTTCAGCAATCATTGCTGCTAATTCATCTTTTGTTCTAGCATGATGGCCAAAAATAATTTCTGCCCCATCCTGACAGTCAATAATGTACCAGCACTCTGTTTTGCCAAGTTCTCCATTTTCATGAACCTTTGCATAGTCATCATTTGGATGAACCTGTACAGATAAGTCTTGATTTGCATCTAATATTTTTGTTAATAAAGGAAAACGATCGCCTTCCATATTTCCAAAAAGCTCACGATGATTTTCCCATAATTGTTCTAAATTTTTCCCTGCTAATGGTCCATTCTTGACAACACTTTGTCCATGAGGGTGTGCGGAAAATGCCCAGCATTCCCCTGTTGATTCACTCGGTATTTCATAGCCAAAGCTACGCAATGCTGTACCGCCCCAAATTCTATCTTTAAAAACCGGATTAAAAAATAATGGCTCGCTCATTCGATTACGGAACTCCTTCTTTACAATATTTACTAGACTATTCTACCATATTCTCCATTAAAACGGATTTTATTTTCAAAAATAGAAAATGAAAGATCATTAGGAATGGCCTCTAGCTATCTAAAATAAAGCATACATTATTTCTACTAATACAAAAAATAAGACTCTCCTTATAGAAACTTTACCATTTCTTTAGGAGAGTCTTATTTTGTTATGCACCTGTATTGAATTGCTCTTTTTTCGGAATAATCGTTTCTTTTCTAATCGTTTTCCCATGCAAATAGTAATAAACTGCAATACCAATTAAAATATAGATACTACTAAAAGAATAAAATGCATTTAAGCCAATTGCATCCCCAATAATCCCAACTAAATAAGAACCGAAGCCAATCCCTATATCAAAAATAGATAAGAACGTTGCCGTTGCAAGTCCTCTTCTATGTGGTGCTGCTTTTTGAATGGCAATGGTTTGAAGACAAGGAAACATAGATCCGTATCCTAACCCAATTAATGCTGCTGAAAGTAAAAACATCCATTCAGATTCAGCCATGCCAAGCAAAATCATTCCAGCGGAGAATAAAACAATACAAGGATATACAATCTTATTTGCACCATAGCGATCAAACCATTTTCCAGCAAAAGGTCTTGCCATTAGCATAAAGATTGCATATACAACAAAGAAATAACCTGAAACACTAATAAAGCCTTTATCCTCTGCATAAACAGATACAAAGGAGAGTATCGACGAATATACAATTCCGAATATTGCCGCTACGATACTAATTTTCACTGCAGTATTTTCAATAATTTGATTGAATCGAATGCCTTTCTTCTCTGTATGCTCTATTTCTGACATTTCCATTTCTGGCGCATGTTCAATTTTCATAAATCCGCCTGTTAAAATGGCAAAGAATGCAAAAATAATTGCTAGAATAAATAGAGTGGAAGTTCCCCAAGAATTAATTGCCTGAAGACCAATAAATGGACCGATAACCATTGCTAAATTCATGCTCATGGAATAATACCCCATGCCTTCTCCTCTTCTGGAGCTTGGCAGAATGTCCGCAACAATTGTTCCTGTTGCAGTTGTTGCCATCCCAAATCCAATACCATGTAAGGCACGAACAAATAGTAAACCGCTTAGAGAGTCAGTAAATAAATAAAAAACGGAGGCACTTAAGAAGATAAGTAAAGATGTTAGGAAAATGGCCTTTTTCCCAATCTTTTGCATTAAATTACCAGCTATTGGCCGGATGAGAATAGCTGTAATAATGAAAACCGTAACAATTAGGCCAGCTGAAGACTGTTTTTGATTTAATTCGCGAATTGCATAAATTGGTAATGAAACTAATAAAAAATAAAATGTCATAAATAAAAAAAAGTTACTTACCCATATTTGGATAAATCCCCTTGTCCATAATGCTTCTTTTTTCACTTATTTTCCTCCTTGATTGCTAATGAATGGGACCAGCCTAATATAATTTGATGTAAATATTCCCATGATTCAGCTGGTAATTGTGCAAGTAAGCCCTTGTTTGCTTGTAAAACAGCCTCTTCCCATTTTGCGTATTCTTGTATTGCTATATCGGTTAGAAACACTTTATTTGTGCGTCTGTCTTCTCCTTTTACTTGGAGAACATAATTTTTTTCCACGAGCTTTTTAACTGTACGAGTAACAGGTGGAGCTTCAATCGATAAATATTCAGCAATTTCTTTTTGGGCAAGTGGACCGTTCTCTTTTAATACATATAAAATTGCCCATTCTGAACTATATATATCAAATGGCTCTAACGCTATATTTAATTCCTTCGTAAATTGTCGAGCAAGCTGTTGGATAGAATGGAATAAGTCATGAGTCTTGTTCATATCTTTCTCCGATCTAAAATTAATTACCTAGGTAACTATATCATAGTATATTGGTTGTAGGCAATACTATTTTTAAACATTGGTGTTAATCAAACGTTTGATTAAGAGAGATATCGCTTTCAAAAAAAGGTGCTTTCTATCCATATTATTACATCAAAAAAACTCCTAAGTAGTTGAGCTAACTAATTAGGAGCCATTCACATGTTAGGACAGTTTGTTTTGAAATGCATTTTGTGTTATAAAATGGTCATTTGATCACCAGTATAGATGGTTCCCGTCTGAATAACACGAGCATAAATGCCGAAATGATTATTTCTTTCTTTCACTATCTGCTTTAATAGCTGAGGCTGCCTTGTTCCTGTTATTGGATCAACCGTTATGATCATACATCTTTCACAGAATTGATTAATTTCGAGAATTACTTCTGAACCAATTTTAATTTGCTTCCCCATTATATCCTGTTCTTTTATGCCCATCTCTTTTCGATCATAAATAATATTTCCCCTAAATCGTCTCTCATCAATTGGTTCACCGTATGAGGAAGATAATTCTGCAAGAGCTTCTGTTGAGATAAGAAGAATATTGTCTACTTCAATCGCTGGGATTGGAACATTGGTTGGGGAATATGTAATGGACTCTAATGTTCGATTTGTTTCTTTTTCCATTCTTTCTACTAATGCTTTTTCATTCCAATCAAACTCTGCTCCATCACTTGCTATCACTTTTAGCTTAGGAAAAACTTCTATCGACTCTTCTCCTAAAAATTGTGCTTTGTATGTAACCATTTTAGGAAATTGCGTAATGGTTAAATGCTTGTTCTTATTTGTTTTATCAATAAATGCATGACTTCTATCCCCATAAATTCCGTATGACATAATTTTTGCCTTTGAAAGATATTCCCCTGTAAAGGATTTTACCGGATACCGCATAATTTTTTGGATAGTTCCAAAGATCATACCTTCCCCTCCCTTTCTCCTTATTCCATTAAAACAAAAAAACTCTCTAAAACCAATTACTTTAGAGAGTTTTTTGAAAATTATGGTTTGGTTTCTTCCATGTCGACAGATAACAAACGTTCGGTTCTTGTATCAAAGGTTAAGTTTACAAACACACCAATTTCTTTTTGATCATTTTTTACAATAAGCTTAAACTTTTCAACAGAAGTTCCCTTTTTATCTTCCTTGCCTACATGCAGATAATCAGTTACTTCACTATTAGGATATTTTTCTTGTGCTTTTGTCATGGCGATTCTTCCCCATTTAACATAGGAAGGTAGCCCTTCTGCTTCTGCATGGATTGGAATGTTTATCTGCATAAGGAATAAACCAACTAATAAAATATTTATGAATGGAAACTTTAATATTTTCATGTATGCATCTCCTTTCATTCTACATTTAGTATGAACTTTCTATAAAAAATTATGTATTTTTATATGTTAACTTTTTTAAAAAATTAGTTGACATATAAAAAGTAGAGAAGTATAGTTATTTTAGGAAATTATTAAAAGGAGTGACGACTTTGAAACCGTGGAAAGCTTTAGATATTACAATGATTGCATTATTTGTTGCTTTTATGGCAGTTGGTGCCAATGTAACCAGTTTTCTTGTTATTGGAGGAGTTCCTGTTACACTTCAAACCTTTTTTGCAATCCTTGCAGGTCTACTTCTAGGCAAAAGACTAGGAAGTTTTGCAATGGTAGTTTATATGCTCGTTGGACTTATCGGGATTCCTGTATTTGCGGAAGTATCTGGAGGACTCATTATTTTAACCAAACCATCCTTTGGATTTATTTTAGCTTTTATTCTTACTGCCTTTATTGTTGGCTTAGTTGCCGAGAAAAAACAATCGATTCCAAACTTTATTTTTAGTGCATTTATTGGCTTATTAATCAATTACATAATCGGTACAAGCTGGATGTATATGGCATATAAATTATGGTATTTGGCACCTTCTGGGTTTACTTATCAACTGCTTTGGTCCTGGATGGCTTTCCCTCTTATAAAAGATGTTATTCTTACCTTTATCGCAGGAGTAGTCGGTTACCGCTTATATAATTCAGTAATAAAGAAAAGCTCACTGCAAGTACATTTTCATTCAGATTCTACACATCAAAAATTTGACCAAAGAAAACTAAATAGATAAACTGAAAAGCCGAATATGAAAATCAATTAAAAAGCCAAACAATTACGATTTTATCGTGTAATTGTTTGGCTTCGTCTATGCCTGGAATACATATAACTGACACTCATTTTACCAAAACTGATAATTTCCTATCCGTTTCGCCATTTTACGACCATATACTCAAGAATCCTGTCTATTTCTGCGGTTTCCCGAGAAATATTCCATTATTCCATTCCCTATTTTTCCTACCATCAAACATTATCTAACTTGCATTTTAAAGGAATAATCAAGCGATTCTAATTCATCTGTTAAAACATGTATTTCTACTTCCAAATTTCCTGGCTGATTCAATAGAAGATTTTCTGCAAAGTAATGCCCCTCTTTCTCTTTTGTTAAAGGAAAGGATGTTTCATTTTCCCCATTGATTAAGCCTATCGTAATTTGTTCGATTGGATCAATCGGGTTTCGACTATTATCAAATACAAACACTTCATATTGATTTTGAACACCTGTTTTTTTAGGGGTAATAGATAAGCTAATATTCTCATTATACCCTAGTTCTGCTTCCTCATAAAATGGCAAATCAATTGGCAAGGTTGGTGTTTGGATTTGGGTAAAAACGCTTGTTACCAGTAATACCAAAATTCCAAGCGTAATCTCTATTTTAATCGATACTTTATAGAACTCTTTCTTTTTTAAAAGAAGCCTGCTAACTAAATGATAGGCTCCGAAAATTAGCATAAACACTAGTAAAGCCACCTTAATAAGCAAAACTTTCCCGTATGTCGTGCTAACTAATGAATGAAAATCTGGTATTAATAAAGAAGCGTTTATTGCTCCAGAAATACAGAGTGCAGCAACGGAGAAAAGGGCCCATAGCGAATATCTTTCCATACTAGACCAATATAAATCATGTCCTTCTCCTTCACTCGCAAAAATCCCTTCCCTTAAAAATAAAAGGATGACAAGCATCCCACCAAGCCAAATGGAAGCTGCGACCAAATGAGTAAAATCAAACAAAATCGCCACCGTTTCATATGGAGAACTAGACGGATGACCAAGAAATGCTTTTGAGAGCATTATGCCTAAAAACGCTAATCCAGGGATAGTCAGGCGCTTTCTGTCTGTGTATGTTTCCATTTTCCAAATGTAAAGATGGCTCAAATAGAGGATAACCAACAAGATTGTTTGCAGAATCCAGATGGTCCCTTCTTTCGTACTTTTCAGGGTTTCCAACAAATTACTGATGCTTAAGGATGCTAGTAAACCTCCACCAGCATAGCTTTGTGTCTGTATGAAAATGGAGCTGATAATACTGATTGCTAGTAATGCTATTGCTGTAATCGAGACAGTTTGGGTCCTTTTTATTAAACTATTGGATAATTTCTTGCCCTTATACCATATCAAATAGAACAATAATATCCCCATATATAAAGAAAATCCGATATAAAGGAAGCCTTTATTTATCATTGTACTTATAAATGTAAACATATTTCCATTTTCTTGTTGTGTTGGGAAAGCCGTTCCCTCAGGTAATTCTCCAATACTAAAAGGAATCATTCCTGAAACAGAATGTCCATCTGCTGATACTACTCTCCACTCAACTGTATAAATATCGTTAGGTAAATCTGGCTGTAAATCTACTGTCATTGATTTCTCTGTTTTGGGGTCTATCTTAACATTTTTCTGATCTACTCTCTCTCCAGATGAGTTTAAAACATTTAATATCGTAAAACCAGTTTGGATTTTTTCATTAAATTCTATGTAAACATTTTTCGGTGCTGTTTCTAATATTTCATTTTCATTAGGAGTGGAATTAGTAATATATGCATGGGCAGATACTGTATTAACTCCGATAAAATAAAATATAAGTGCAGCTAATTGTAACATTAGTAGCTTTTTCCATTTCACTTTTTTCATCACGTCCCTCTATGTTCATCCTGCACCACTCAATTATAGCGAATGAACCACAATTCGTACAAGGAAGAGATCGACTAGGCAATAATTCCGTTTATTCTGATATATGAAACTTCCATTAGTTGAATCAATTGTACCTATACGGTTAAGCGATCTCCACCTACTCTCATTCTCTTAAGAAAAAAACCTCTCACCTAATAGCTAGAATACAGTCGTTATTTGTCTAAATAATAGCATATTTTGCGCTTTCCCGAGAAATATATATTAATTTTTTTATATAAATATCGTATATTTTCCTTCATGGCGGTAAAGAATAAGAACAAAATAAAAAGGAGGTAAGTCAATGGATATTAGCATGACTGCTGATGAAGTAATGTTGACTATTCAACAATTACGTTCAAATGGCATGAATATGAATAAAAAGAAGGTAAAGCAAAGCCATCCAGAATTAATGCGCCATGCGCTACATTATTTCCCTGATTGGAACAGTGCGGTTGAAAAAAGTGAATTAGCTTAATAGTTAACCGAACGATTGCTTCTTAGACCTACATATTCAAGATCGTGTAAATAACACCATAGACTTACGAAAAGGGACTTCTGTTACCCATTTTTACATACAGAATAAAAGATATCTAAAAAGAAGAATACAGAAGCTCATCGAGGCTTTCCATAAACATGAAAACCATCTTTAACAGGCAAGATGGCCATTTATTGGAAAGCTCTCTTTTTATTTCCATTCCATAGCACTAATAGTAAGGAAGAAGGGTACTATATTACGATGAAGGAATTGATAATTTTACTTAAGAATGGGAATCGATCTGCTCTCCTTGCTGCACTCGTAAATACGATTATTTCCGTCTTAAAAGGAGTCGCATTTTTCTTATCTGGCAATGTCGCTATGTTTGCAGAAACCATGCATTCCCTTGGCGATGCAGCCAATCAATTTTTTGTATTTATTGGATCGGCATTAAGCAAAAAAGCCCCTACCAAGCGGTTTCCTGGTGGATTTGGCAGACTAGTAAATATTGTTTTATTATTTGCCGTCCTTATCGTCGGAATAATGGCATATGAAACAGTCAGAGAAGGCATCGACCATGTCATTAACCCCCAGGAATCAACCGCCTTTTTGCTTATTATCAGCGTTCTTTCTCTATCTGTATCTCTTGAGTTTATTGTGTTAACAAAGGCTATGAAAGAAATTGTCACAAATGCTGGGGTAAAAACAAGAGGTTTGAAACTTTATTCATCTAGTTTTACCTATTTAAAATCGGCAAAACCGGCAACAAAATTGGTTTTTTTAGAAGATTCTGTTGCAACTGCCGGAGGAATATTAGCAATCCTCGCAGTTGTTGTAACGGAATATACAAATTTTAAACAAGCAGAAGGGATCGTATCTATTGTTATTGGATTACTTATGTTTATTGTAGTTGGAAGAGTGTTCTTAGATAATGCAGCAGGTGCGATTGGTGAAGCTGATTTAGAAATGCAGGGGGTAATTGGCAACATCGCTATGAAAGATCCAGATGTAAGAGATATTCAAGGGCTTGCTGTATTTAAAGAGGGGGAAGATTTTCATGTAGAGCTAAGCATTGAAATTGATAGCAAATTAACGGTAGAACAAGTAGATAAAATAAGACAGCGAATAGAGAAACAAATACTATCAGAAAAAGGAGTTTCTGATATCATCATTGAATTTGATAAGGATGATGGAATTTTAAATTGGCCAAATTCCATTCATAAAAATGAAAAAAGAAAGAAAATGCTAGAAAAACATTCCTCTTGGAAAAATGTTGATTAATTCAATTGACGTAAACATCCTTCCATCGTTGTGAAATAATATATTTGTGAAAAGGTCAGGATTATCCTCTTTCATTAGAACCCTGACCGAAAAATATACTATTCATTTACCGCATCTTCAAAAGGTGCAAAAAAAACGCCTTTAGGGGCAAGGATATTTGTTTCTGATTCCTCTTCTCTTCCGTTAACTTCATAAACCCCTGCTGGGAAGTAATCATAATAGCCAGATTTCACGTGTAAATCGACGTAATATTCATCCAGTTCCCTCATTAATAGATGATAAGCTTCCCTATCGATAATTTCACCTAAATCATCCAATTCAAAATTCTCTTTTAGTGCTTCTATGAAAGGTTCATAAGAGTCTGCAGCAACATATAAATCTACATCACAGCATTCCATGCAGAGCAAGACCTCTTCTCCTTTTATATTTTCATATGCATAATCGACCATTTCTTTTAAAATCTGTTGTATTTTATCTTTATTAACCAAATTCATGGTTGTTTTCACTGCAATTCCCTCCAACTTTTTACAAAAGCTATACAATTAACCTATAGCTTTATCATACACAAAAATAAGTACAAAATGAAATGATATCCTTTTGTATTTGTTGGCAATGATTACATCACTATTTTTTTTACTATCTCATAGGAACGTAATCGATCTGTTTGGGAATAGACTTGGGTATTTATTATCATTTCATCTGCTTGCGTTTCATCTAAGAACGCTTGTAATTTTCTTGCGACCGTTTCCTCCGAACCAATAATAGAAGCTTTAAGTTGCTTCTGTACAATCGATTTTTCATAAGTAGTCCACAGTGCTTCCATATTTGGAACCGGCGGCTTTAGTTGGGTCGGATTGTTTCGAATTAGACTTAAAAATTGCTGTTGTGAAGAAGTTGCAAGAAATTCTGCCCTTTCATCTGTGTCTGCCGCAATAATATTTACCCCCACCATTGCATAAGGTTGCTTCAATTTATCCGACGGTGTAAACGAATTATAATAGGTATTGAGAGCAGGCACTGTATAATCTGGTGAAAAATGGCTTGCAAAAGCAAATGGAAGACCAAGACTTCCTGCTAATCTCGCACTAAAATCACTGGATCCTAATAACCAAATCGGTATTGCCAATCCTTCTCCAGGAATTGCTCTTACAGGCAATCTAGTTTCCTCATGTGATTTTAAGTACGTACTTAATTCCTCCACTAATTCAGGAAAGTCATTTCCATCACTTGGATAACGACGTAAAGCCCTTGCAGTCAACTGATCACTTCCAGGTGCCCTACCTAAACCTAAATCAATTCGATTAGGATACATGGATTCTAACGTTCCAAATTGTTCGGCAATAACTAATGGTGAATGATTCGGAAGCATGATACCACCAGAACCAACTCTTATTTTACTTGTTCCTCCAGCTATATAGCCAATCAAAACTGATGTTGCACTGCTAGCTATTCCAGGCATGCTATGATGTTCTGCAACCCAATACCGGTTATAGCCCCATTTTTCAACATGGCGAGCAAGCTCTAAACTATTTTTAAAGCTTTCTGTAGCATTACTGCCTTCTTTTATTGGTGCTAAATCAAGTACAGAGAACTTTATATCTTTCAGAGTTTTTCCCATAATCCCTCATCCCTTCCTTTATCTCCTTCCATACTATAACTGACTTTTTTAGTCTTCAAGTTTATTGCTTGTATAAGGATGTTTAGCCTCTCACTCTAAATGATTCAATAATTGCTTGCTATTCATATATTCCAATGTTTCTTTCTGATAATTTGACAGAATATATTCTATTTGTGGCATCGGAGACACAATCGGTATTTTTTTCTTTTTAATAATCCGGATAATCGGCTTTGCTGTTGATTTGGACTCCTTTATCATCCATTTATCTTTTTTCTTCTGAAGTGTTAAATCGATAATACCTAAATGATTTCCCCAATTTCCTGCTTGTACAGTTGGTTTTCCATTGATTAATCCCTTATCATGATTCACACCTTTCGGCCCCTTTGCCCCCTTTACCGGAAAGATGCCGTGGGTATGGCCATAAAGAATGACATCAATTCCTTCCACCTTACTAATATCTCGAACATTATTTCCTGATTTCGGTCTATAATTCTGATCAGAATACAATCCCGCATGTACTAACGCAATTATTATATCAGCACCTTTTTTTTTCATTTGAGGTACAATTTCTTCTGCTGTTTTTCGCATATTCTTTATAATTAATCTATTTTCAAAATGTTCCTTATCCCAAACTTGTGTTATTGGCGTAATAAGTCCAATTACTCCCACCTTTAACTTTTCCATTTCTCCATTTTCATTTACTACATCTTTATCCAGTAGTAAATATGGTTGAAAAAAATGGATGTCGTCTTGTTCATACTCATTGCGATCATCTACATATATATTCGCATTTGTATATGGGAAATCTGCCCCCCTTAATGTATTTAAAAGAAAATCAAGACCATAATTAAACTCATGATTTCCAACTGTTGCTGCATCATATCCCAATAAATTCATACTTTTATATGCAGGATGAATGTCGTTCGAATAAAACATCGGAGAACTTGCAACAAACTCCGCCAATGGACTTCCCTTTATAACATCTCCTACGTCAAATAATAATGTATTTCTTTGTTCTTTTTTTGCTTGCGTTATCAAACTTGCCACTCGATTATATCCATATTCAATCGTTTTCTTTTTTTTCTCATAATTATAATCCAGTAAATAAGAATGAATATCCGTCGTTTCTAATATACGAAGTTTAACGGTAGGTTCCTTCAATGTTTCACTAATTGCTTCTATTTGGATAACATTTAGTTGCATAAAAAGGATAAGTGTGATGGAAAGAATAAATAATAATTTCTTTTTCATTTGGCTATCTCCCCTTTTTCCCAGCTTTCCTTCGATTCTTTTAGTTTATACAGATGAGGTTAGAACTACACAGTAATCACAATCGGATTCTACAAAATGATTCCCTGTATTAGAAAAATCGGGAAAATTGTCAACAAATTAGAAGTTTTGATAGCTTTTGTCTTGTTGCAGGAAATTTCTTAACAGTTCTATAAATATTACGGTAGAGATGTTCTATTACGGTGATAATTACAAAGGAGAGAGAGAAATGAAGGCATATACGATAAGGGAAGCATCAAAAAAACTTACGACAACCCCAACAATGTTAAAACAATGGGAAAAGGACTTACAAGGAATAATCATGATACCAAGAACAAAAACAGGTGCACGTATTTATACAGAAAAAGAAATTACTTTACTTCATGAAGTCAAAAATTTATATAAAGAAAAAAGGAAAACAAAAGAAGTGAAGGAATCATTAACGATGCTAATTAATCGACCTAAAAAAGAAGAAAGTAAAGAAGAAGATAAAGCAGAGCAAAACGAAAATACTTCGATTGAAGTACTTAAAAAAAATACTAACGACACACTAGAATCGAATTATCCGTACACAGCGGAACAAAACTTCCGATTGCTGCTATCCTCCTTGGAAAATTATAAACAAGATTTTCTAGAAGAGGTCAAAGGGGAAATCAGAAATGGTATTAAAAAAGAAGTTTTAGAAACAATTACAAAGGAAATAAAAGCAGGCAATGAAGAAGCCATTCATCACATTACAGATACTGTGAACAAAACACAGGAAACAACGACTGAACATTTAGAGGAGTTTTCAGAACTATTACATACAAATACAGAAAAAACAGCGATAGAATATGAAGAAATTCGCTCTAAAATAAAAAAACTTTCACAAATATCAAAAGCAGAAAGAAAAACATATTCTAAACAATGGACATCAAATGTGTCTTCTACCAAAGAAATGAAATCAATGATTGAAAACCTTTCAAAATCTAATGAAGAATTAAATAAAACAGTTGAACAACTAAACGAAAATGATCAATATTTAATGGAAACACTTCGTTTAGAAAGAGAACAAATAGATAAAGAAATTAAACAAAGAGAAAGAAACTTTCAAGAATTAGTGCAAACCTTCCGTCATACAGCTGCCTCTCATGAAAAAAAGAGACAGTGGTGGAAAATTTGGTAATCTTATTTTATTAGACTATTTATGCAAAATCATTAAAGCTACGTAAAATTTCTTTAAAGAGTAAGCAAACTTTTTTCAAATTTGCTTACTCTTTTTCTTTTGGTCATTTTATATGATAGTATGGTAGTGAAGAAATGTATTAGTATGTATTAATTGGAGGTCAAGATGTCTACAAATTATAAAATTTTATTCCTTGATATTGATGGGACGATCCTCACACCGGATGATACGATTCAAGACTCAACCAAAAAAGCAGTTCAGTTAATGAAGGAACAAGGATTAGAAGTCTTCTTAGCTACTGGAAGACCATTACACGAAATATCTCATATAGGGGAAACACTTGCGATAAAATCATTCATTGGCTACAATGGCGCTTACGCTATACATAATGGTAAAGACGTATTTAGACAACCAATGAGTCCTGACTTAGTAACTAAATACTTAGAAATTGCAAATGATAAAGGAAATGAACTAATTTTATATACAAATACACATAACCTTCTTTCTCATCCTGACGGGGAGATGACGAAGCAATTTAGCAAGAAGTTCCATCTTAAGCAAAATAGAACATTTACACTTGATGAGAAAGAAAATATCCTTGGAATTACAGTTGTGAACTTAAAAGAAAAGGATATTGCCTTATACGAAGAATTTCCTGATATTCATTTATCCCAAGTAAATATCGATGGATTTAGACATTCCTATGATGTAATAAGTGATAAAGTCAATAAAGGATTTGCCGTGTCACTGATTCTAAAAAGATTATGGATTGAGAAGGAATTCTCCATCGCCTTTGGAGATGGTCTTAACGATAAAGAAATGTTGCAAGTAGTAGGGGAAGGCTTTGCAATGGGAAATGCTCATGAAATGTTATTTTCTTATGCAAAACATAAAACAACTTCTGTAACAGATTCCGGAATTTATAATGGGTTAAAATGGCTAGGATTGATTAAAGAATAAAATTTTACATAATACTGCTGTCTAAAGACTTTTTCAAAATTTTAAAGGGTCAGACTCCTTATCCACTGGAGACTGACCCTTTTATTACACTTCCGAACTATTCTCGCCTACATTTTCGCCATTTAGATGCTGCAAAATTTTCTTATCGTAATATTCTTCATTCATTTTGTAAGAAATTTCAAATGCAGGCGTTGTTGCAAACTCTCTTTTTATAAAATAATAATTTTCTTCTTTTATTGGCTCTGTTAAATCAAGCATGATTGTAATCTCAAGTGAAATAAGATTTTTGTTTTTGGTAATTGTTACAGTTGGATTTGTGCTTCTTCCAACTTTATTTATTAGCTTCTTATTAAAAAGCATAGAAAAATATAGCTCATTGCCACTTTTATTCTTCTTATTCAGTTTCAGTAAATAGGAATCGCCTAGATCTACTAATTTCTCTTTATCCATATTTTCTATTGCTAAAATTAATCGTATGTACGTACCTTCTACTGGTGAAATGTTTATTTTTGTTGTACTCATTTGTAACCTCCTCTTACTTGAAACCACAAAATTGACCCTTTTTATCATATGACAACATACCCTTTATTATAACGAAAAAAGTGTACCAATAAGATAACAGGATAAATCAATAATATTATTTCAACCTGAAATATTCATAGCACTTTAAAAGATGCACGTTTTTCTA
>NZ_JVDT01000159.1 GCF_001076885.1 Bacillus sp. 522_BSPC | reverse complement strand
TTCTTACACGGAATAAATAACACCAACGGATAAAATAGGTTATAATAGACTTATTAATTATTTAAGTTGGTGTTTATTTATGCGTACTAAAAACAGGTTGAATCCAAGCGAGTCTATCTATTACAGTCCTGAAATTTCAAATTGTCCTGACTGTGGAGAGAAATTAACCTATTGCCATCCTGTATGGAGGAAAACCATCTCTACCCTAAAAGGGGAATTTAAAGTTATTAATCTTGGCTATCGCTGTGAAAATAATGGCTGTGAGAACAATACTGTTTATCGTTCTGCGGAGGCTGAGCAACTTAGTATGAAGCACATCACCTATGGCATGGATGTCATTGCCCACATTGGGCACTTGCGTTTCAAAGAACATAAAACCCGTTCAGAAATTGCCACCATCCTAGCTGAGAAGCAAGTGAAAATCTCAGAAAGGCAAGTTCAGAAACTGTACGAACGATATGCGTTACTTCTTCGTTCAGCGATTACAGAAAATATGAAAGAAACCTTAGAGGAAGTCGTGGAACAGAACAATGGATTAATCTTATCCATTGATGGCGTTCAACCTGAAAAAGGAAATGAAACGTTGTATGTTATTCGCGAGGTCTTAAGTGGCACCATCTTGGCAGCACATAATTTAAAGAGTAGCGCCTCTCAAGAGTTAATCGGAATTATTCAACCAATTCTTGATTGGGGTTACCCTATCCAAGGTTTCATCAGTGATGGTCAGCAGTCAATCCGTTTAGCAATCGAAAAGATAGCACCGGACATCCCATATCAATACTGTCAGTTCCATTACTTCAAAGATATCGCAAAACCGTTGGTAGAAAAGGACAGAAAGCTAAAGACAAACATCAAAAAGAAGCTAAGGGGAATTCGGGAAATCGAAAGAAAAATTGAAGAATCATCATCAGTAAGCATGGAAGAAGAAATTGCGAGTGACTATGTAGCGGCGATTCGTTCAGTGCTTTTGGAAGATGGAAAACCACCGTTTGAATTACCAGGTACACGTGTCTTTGAGCGAACAAAATCAATCAAGGACTCGATTGAAAAATGCCTGGATAAAAAAGGGGACTCCTTTACTTGAAAAGCTGTTCAGAATAGTCAGAAATGTGGATAACTACAAAAAGGATTATCAGCTCGTAAAACGGTGGGATCTGCGTTTTAAAAGGATTGCCACAATCATGGATCCTTCCGAAAACAAAACAAGTTCTTGGGTTGAATCCCGGTTAAAACAATATCTGACCCAAATAGAAAAGGAACTAAACCGTGAAGATGATTTTGCCTTTGTGGACAATCTGATGAGATATAGTAAAGGCTTTTGGAAAGGTCTCTTTACATTTTACGATTACCCTCTCCTGCCAAGGACAAATAATGATTTAGAGCTTTTCTTTAGAAGAACAAAAGTAAGGCATCGTAGGATTACAGGCAGTCGAACTTGGAATCGATACATTGTTCGTCACGGTGAAAACATCGTATTCGTTGAAAATGTTAAAAATGAACAAGATGGGCTGCAGAAGATTCGGAATGCTACTTATTCTGGCTATAAAAAAGAAGTTAGTAAGTGGGACAGTCGAATACATGAACACACAAAACAGAGAAGATTTAAGCAGGACCCAAATGCATATTTAAACAATATTGAAAGCAAGTGGAATCGGCACAACTAAATCATTGTGTTAGTTGTGCCGTGTAAGTTTTAATTAATTCTCTCCTCTTTATGAACACAATTACTAACACGATAAAGCCTGCTATACCTCCTATAAATGCAGCAATGGTTGCAATTCCTACAGCATTTCGAATAGAACTGTTAAAAATGTGAATTACAGAATAGGCACCTACTAAGATTACAACAATTCTGACTACCTGTTCCATTACGGTACTTAATGCTGAAGGTCCCATCGATTTGCTCCCTTGAAAATATCCCCTGAAAATACTCATAGCAGGAATAATTAACAAAGCAAAGCTAACGAGCCGAATGACATACTCGGTATCTTCAACGGAATTTCCTCCTGAATCATCATTTCTTACCACTATTTCTGATAAAATAGGAGCTGAAAAATATAATGCCATAAAGGAGATAAAACCAGTAAGAACCATTAAGTACATACCGTATTTTAATAGAGTTAATCCGATTTTATAGTTGCCTAACTCATTATATTTTGAAACGAATTTAGAAACGGCAAGGGGAAGGCCAACTGTTGATAAGCTTAACAGGATTGTATATGGGCCATATGCATATCTATATAATGCATATCCTTGTTCACCAACTAGAGCCATAAAGGGAATAATATAAATGAATCCCAAAACTTTGGAGATAAGACTTGCAGCTGTTAAAAAGAAAGTTCCTCTAATAAATTTGTTTTCCACAGAAACACCTCAATTAATGATCACGAACATATGTGATTCTTTTCCTTGTTACACACAATATACCTTAATTGAAAATAGTAAAATAATATATTACAAACTAATTGCTATAATCAGCATTATAATCCAAGTGCTGGTAAAAAGGAACTAGACATCCGTAAATCTATTAGGATAAGTGGTTCGTTATTGTTTACCTATATAGAGATCGCAGGAATTGTTACACGGGCTAGAAAAGGTGATAGCTTACTCTAAAAGTTTCTAGATTTTGGTAAGAACAAAACCCTTTCAGCCTTTTTGCCAATAATAGAGGAATTATGCATTTAAGTATAGAAGTGAAAAAGGTAGATATAGGAAATGATGTAGCGGTAGAATGGAAGATAGATGATTTTGATAGGGGGTTAATTAAATGAATTATTTCTTTAAACTAAATATTGTTAGTATAATATATGCTCTTATGGTGTTTATTCCTCTTGAACTGATATTAAATGTATATAGAATTGCCAGATTAACAAATTGGGAATTTAGCACGGTAAATATTGTAACATGCGTAACGGTTATTATTGTAATGGTTGGTGCAACAATACTACTCCATTTCTTAACAAAAAAGTGGTTGGATGGACGAAAGGCAAAATTTTGGACAGTACTTCTTTGGGTCCCTTATTTTATCCTTTTTATTTATGTATTCGCATCACTATTTCCAATGACTAATGGTGGAGACGAACCCAATCCTGTTACTGGTCTGTTTGTGATGGGAGGATTGATTGCGTATCCATTTTATATACTCATCCTTAATTTTGTGGGGGTGCCAAGTGAGGATAAAACAATGTAAGTCTCGAAGTGCAAATTATGAATGTAAGGCTACATTAGATTGGGAACAAATGAATCTGGAATATAAAGACAAGATGATAGCTGAATTGACTGCCAAATGGAGGAACTAGATAAGTAATTAAAAAAAGAGAGTAAAAGAATTATATTAATTTCGTGGGGGTGCCTAAGCTCTACTAGAGGATGTAAGTGTGCAAAGAACTTTCATTAAAAATCTCAATAAAAAGAGGGTGGGACAAAACAAAATAACTAATCATTAAAGACGAA
>NZ_JVDT01000158.1 GCF_001076885.1 Bacillus sp. 522_BSPC | reverse complement strand
AAAACTTACACGGCACAACTAACACAATGATTTAGTTGTGCCGATTCCACTTGCTTTCAATATTGTTTAAATATGCATTTGGGTCCTGCTTAAATCTTCTCTGTTTTGTGTGTTCATGTATTCGACTGTCCCACTTACTAACTTCTTTTTTATAGCCAGAATAAGTAGCATTCCGAATCTTCTGCAGCCCATCTTGTTCATTTTTAACATTTTCAACGAATACGATGTTTTCACCGTGACGAACAATGTATCGATTCCAAGTTCGACTGCCTGTAATCCTACGATGCCTTACTTTTGTTCTTCTAAAGAAAAGCTCTAAATCATTATTTGTCCTTGGCAGGAGAGGGTAATCGTAAAATGTAAAGAGACCTTTCCAAAAGCCTTTACTATATCTCATCAGATTGTCCACAAAGGCAAAATCATCTTCACGGTTTAGTTCCTTTTCTATTTGGGTCAGATATTGTTTTAACCGGGATTCAACCCAAGAACTTGTTTTGTTTTCGGAAGGATCCATGATTGTGGCAATCCTTTTAAAACGCAGATCCCACCGTTTTACGAGCTGATAATCCTTTTTGTAGTTATCCACATTTCTGACTATTCTGAACAGCTTTTCAAGTAAAGGAGTCCCCTTTTTTATCCAGGCATTTTTCAATCGAGTCCTTGATTGATTTTGTTCGCTCAAAGACACGTGTACCTGGTAATTCAAACGGTGGTTTTCCATCTTCCAAAAGCACTGAACGAATCGCCGCTACATAGTCACTCGCAATTTCTTCTTCCATGCTTACTGATGATGATTCTTCAATTTTTCTTTCGATTTCCCGAATTCCCCTTAGCTTCTTTTTGATGTTTGTCTTTAGCTTTCTGTCCTTTTCTACCAACGGTTTTGCGATATCTTTGAAGTAATGGAACTGACAGTATTGATATGGGATGTCCGGTGCTATCTTTTCGATTGCTAAACGGATTGACTGCTGACCATCACTGATGAAACCTTGGATAGGGTAACCCCAATCAAGAATTGGTTGAATAATTCCGATTAACTCTTGAGAGGCGCTACTCTTTAAATTATGTGCTGCCAAGATGGTGCCACTTAAGACCTCGCGAATAACATACAACGTTTCATTTCCTTTTTCAGGTTGAACGCCATCAATGGATAAGATTAATCCATTGTTCTGTTCCACGACTTCCTCTAAGGTTTCTTTCATATTTTCTGTAATCGCTGAACGAAGAAGTAACGCATATCGTTCGTACAGTTTCTGAACTTGCCTTTCTGAGATTTTCACTTGCTTCTCAGCTAGGATGGTGGCAATTTCTGAACGGGTTTTATGTTCTTTGAAACGCAAGTGCCCAATGTGGGCAATGACATCCATGCCATAGGTGATGTGCTTCATACTAAGTTGCTCAGCCTCCGCAGAACGATAAACAGTATTGTTCTCACAGCCATTATTTTCACAGCGATAGCCAAGATTAATAACTTTAAATTCCCCTTTTAGGGTAGAGATGGTTTTCCTCCATACAGGATGGCAATAGGTTAATTTCTCTCCACAGTCAGGACAATTTGAAATTTCAGGACTGTAATAGATAGACTCGCTTGGATTCAACCTGTTTTTAGTACGCATAAATAAACACCAACTTAAATAATTAATAAGTCTATTATAACCTATTTTATCCGTTGGTGTTATTTATTCCGTGTAAGAAAAAAAACTCTATTTTTATGCATAAATATACTCTGATTATTATTTTTACGCATTTTTTACTAGCTTTTTTATAGAAAATTGGTAAACTAGTAATGTATAAAAGAGAGAAAGGTGCGAAAATAATGAAACAAATCATCATAGATGCAATGAACGAAAATGAAGCTAAATTTAAAGATATAAGTATATATATCGGCGACAATCCTGAACTAGGACATGAAGAATTTAAAGCTTGCAAAATATTGACAGATACATTAAAAGAGCATGACTTCCATGTCGAAATTGGGATATGCGATTTACCTACTGCATTTAAAGCCACATACGATAGCGGAAAAGAAGGACCCACTATCGGTTATATGGCAGAATACGACGCATTGCCAGAATTAGGTCACGCTTGTGGACATAATTTAATAGCTGTAATGGGGATTGCAGCAGGAATTGGTCTTAGTAAGGTTTTAGAAGAAACAGGGGGAAAGGTTATTGTTTATGGTACACCTGCTGAAGAAACAAAAGGCGGAAAAGTGACTATGGCTGAAGCCGGTATTTTTGAAGAATTGGATGTAGCTATGATGGTTCATCCTTTAGATAACTATATGAAGAGTGGCGACTCGCTTGCAATGGATGCCATTCAATTTGAGTTCTTTGGAAAATCTGCCCACGCTGCTGCAAGTCCGCATCTAGGAATTAATGCACTAGATGCAGTATTACATACTTTTAATAGTATTAATGCATTAAGACAGCACATAAAACCAGATGCACGAATTCACGGTGTAATCACAGAGGGTGGAAAAGCTGCAAATATCGTCCCTGATTATGCAGTGGCTCAATTCTATGTAAGAGCAGGAAAAAGAGAAGATGTAAATATATTAGTTGAAAAAGTGAAAAAATGCGCTGAAGGAGCAGCACTCCAAACAGGTGCTACCGTGAAATCTAGCTTTTATGAATTTTCCTATGATGACATGATTACAAATAAAACGTTATCTGATGTCTTTACTAAGCAACTAGTTTCTTTAGGAGTAGAAGAAATTGAAATTCACGAACAAAGAGATGGTTCTGGATCGCTAGATATGGGAAATGTAAGCCAAGTAGTACCAGCCATTCACCCGTATGTGAAAATTTGTAACGAATCCTATGCATGTCATACACATGAGTTTAGAGAAGCAGCTATGTCGGAGCAAGGAGGAGATGCAATGTTATTAGGTGCAAAATCGATGGCACTAACTGGTTTAGAAATCTTAACGAATAAAGAGTTATTAGCAGCAATCAAAAAAGAGTTTGCTAAAAATAAACAATAAGGAAGAAGAAACTCCCCTTATCTTTTTACATCACTATCTGTAGAAAATAAGGGTTTTTTTTTGTTCAATTAAGGCGTAATTATGACAATTTTACCTCTTTTGCAATAGACTGAAGTGTTTCATTTATAATGAATAAGTCCTATATTTATTCATAAAGGGGTTATAAAAAGAATATGAAAAAAATATTACAGAACAGCATGACAGTTAAAAAGAGATTATACGCAAGCTTTTTCATTTTATTAATTATTCCTACCATTTTTATTGGTGTATTCTCTTATGTCAATTCTAAGAAACAATTAGAACAAGAAATGATGGCCAATGCGTACCAACAGATTCAGCAGCTAAACGGAAATATTACAACCGAATTATCAACTAAAATTGAGCAAGTAAACAAGCTTCGAAAGGAATGGGGGGAACCAAATAAGTCTGTATCAGATGATGTTGTTATCAATATGCTAGAAAAATACTACTATTTCTATGATGATATTGACAGTATATTTTTTGCTACGAAACAAGGACAATATATACAGCAGCCAGCAGACAAGGTAACAGAAAATTATGATCCAACTGCAAGTGAATGGTTTATTGCAGCAGAGGAGAATCCAGATGATATATATATATCAGATCCCTATATATCTGCTAGTACCAACGAAATGGTCGTTACGATTGCTGGCATAACCGAAGATCGAAAGAAGGTTATCGGTTTGAAGATTAAGCTGAGTGCCATACAAATTTTTGTGAATAATATCACAATAGGAAAGGAAGGTTATGCTTTTCTATTGGATGATAAATTTGCTTACATGGCTCATCCAACAGAAAAAATTGGCGAAGTTGGGACAGAAAACTATATTGAAAGGATGAAATTAGAAAAAACAGGTGCTTTTTCCTACAGCCTTGATAATAAAGAGAAAAAGCTAACCTATCTCACCAATAATCTAACTGGTTGGAAGATTGCTGGATCTATGTATGTAGAAGAAGTTTCGGATGCTTCCTTTCCAATACTAAGAGCATCATTCTTTGCAATTATTGGTTTTATTATTATAGGTTCTATTCTTATTTATAGAAATATACAGTCCATTATTAAGCCTTTAAATCAAATAAAAGAAAAAGCAGCTCTTGTTGGAAAAGGAGATTTAACACAGGAATTAGTAGTGAAAAGGAGAGATGAAATTGGGCATTTGACAATATCCTTCCAGAAAATGCAAGAAAACTTAAAACGATTAATCAAACATTTAGAAAAAAGCATTACACAGGTTGCTGCATCTAGTGATAACCTTACCGCGAGCTCCTCTTCTTCGACAAAGATAGTAGAAGATTTAGTATCTGTCATACAAGAAATAGCTTCAGGTGCCGAGCATCAAAAGCAAGAAGTCGAAACAAGCACTAAAAAAATAAAAAATATTACAGAGAAAACAGGATTAATACGCGAGAATTCTCTCTATATGTCCAAATTGGGCAATAGCACTTTAGAGAAAGCAAAAGAAGGGGAAGTTGCTATTAATCAGGCAGAATCTCAAATGCAATTAATTGTTGATTCTGTAATAAAATCAGATAAACAAATAGAAACATTACATAAACGTTCCAAGGAAGTCGAATCTATTATTCAATTAATAAGTACTATTGCCAACCAAACGAATCTTTTAGCATTAAATGCCGCGATTGAAGCAGCTAGAGCAGGAGAAAATGGCAAAGGTTTTTCTGTAGTGGCAGAAGAAATTAGAAAATTGGCAGAGACAACCCAAAAATCAGCGGGGGAAATCGAATATTTAGTGAAAGAAATACAGACAGATACCCATTCAACCGTAGATATGATGACACTTGTCCACAAGCAAGTTGATGGTGGTCTTTCTGTCATCTCTTCAGTTAAAAAGAAATTTCATGCTATCTCTTCTAGTATGAATGAAACTGCACCGATTATTGATGAAGTAACACTTTCTTCTGAAGAAGTATATAAGCATATTAAAACGCTTGTCGAAACATTTGAATCCTTATATGAATTTAGTAAACAAAACGCAGCATTATCCGAAGAACTATCTGCATCCACAGAAGAGCAACTAGCATCATTTGAAGAAGTCCATGCTACTGCTAAGACTCTCGCAAAGACTGCTGATCATTTAAAATCGTTCATTGGTCAATTCCATTATTAATACTCTTTTGGTTTATAGGTTTTTACTAAAAATGATGAAAATGAATACGGAAAGCCATCATACAATAAGTAACAGTGTTGTTTAGATATCCCCCAATAACCTACTTATTTATAAATAGGCTTGAAAATCCATCATTCTGGGTAGAATTACTTCATAAGAAAGCTTAACTAATTATTCTAAAAAAGATAAGCTATATTTTATGGAGTAGGAGAATAGATAAATGGAAAATAAAACAATGATGCAGTTTTTTGAATGGCATTTAGTTGCTGATGGACAACATTGGAATCGTTTGAAAGAGCAAGCAGGAAAATTAAAAGAAGTAGGTATTGACTCTATCTGGATTCCCCCAGTTACAAAAGCGGCTTCCAAAGATGACAATGGATATGGCGTTTATGATGTCTATGATTTAGGAGAATTTGATCAAAAGGGTACCATCCGGACCAAATATGGCACAAAACAGGAATTACATGATGCAATAGAAGCGTGTCATAATGTTGGCATACAAGTTTATGTCGATGTTGTCATGAATCATAAGGCAGCAGCAGATGAAAAAGAAACGATTAAGGCTATTGAAGTGAATCCTGAAAATAGAGAAGAAGAAATATCTGAACCCCATGAAATAGAAGCATGGACGAAATTTACCTTTCCAGGAAGAGGGGATACTTACTCCCCTTTCAAGTGGAACTTTCAGCATTTTAATGGAACAGATTATGATAACAAAGCTAAAAAAGCTGGAGTCTTTAGGATTATCGGCGAAAATAAAATGTGGAATACAAATGTTGATGATGAATTCGGGAATTATGACTATCTAATGTTCGCCAATATCGATTATAATAATGAACTCGTCCAAAATGAAATGATTTCATGGGGAAAATGGCTTTACAAGACACTTAATTGTGATGGCTACCGATTAGATGCAATCAAACATATTAATCATTCCTTTATTAAAAAATTTGCCCATTCCATATTAGAAGAAAAAGAAGATTTCTATTTCGTAGGAGAATTTTGGAAAGCAGATATTAACGAATGTCAGGAATTTTTGCAGCAAACAGACTATACAATCGATTTATTTGATGTTCCTCTTCACTATAAATTGCATACTGCTTCTATGGAGGGCAGTAATTTTGATCTTTCTACAATCTTTGAAGGAACGTTAGTGGAAGATAATCCGCTTAATTGCGTTACCTTTGTCGATAACCATGATACCCAACCAGGTGAATCGCTTGAATCTTGGGTAGAGGATTGGTTTAAGCAGATAGCATATAGCCTAATATTGCTTCGAAAAGATGGCTATCCAACGATTTTCTATGGTGATTACTTTGGAATTGGCGGAGAACTTCCAATGGAAGGAAAAAAGGCTGCAATTGATCCATTACTGTATGTACGAAAGAAAAAAGCATATGGTAATCAAGATGATTATTTTGATGATCCCAATGTAATTGGCTGGGTACGCCATGGTGAGACGGAAATAGAAAGATCCGGATGCGCTGTCGTCATTTCTAATAAAGAAGAAGGCAGCAAAAAAATGTTTGTTGGCGAAACACGAAGTGGGGAAGAGTGGATAGATTTTACGAATACAAGAAAAGATCGAGTGAAAATAGGGAAAGATGGTTTTGGTAATTTCCCTGTAAATGCCCAAAGTGTTTCTGTTTGGGGATTAGCTGATTAAACAAAATCAAACAAATGTCAAAAAAGACGCTGTAACACAAAGCGTCTTTTTTGCATAAAATTAATCAATAAAAAATCGCTCTAAATAAAATGGTTACTAGATTGTTTCTAGGAAGAAAAGAATAATTTTACAATCCCTTGATAACCAAAATATGCGCCAAATAAAACTAAAGATAGTCCAGAAATAACGGAAATTCCTCTTAATGTTCCAAGTGTAAGAAACCGCCTAAAGCCATTTGTTAAGGCTGCAACAATTATATCCCATATTGTAAGACCTAGAAAAATCATACTACTATAAACCAACAAGGAACTAGTCCCATTTTCTTGGGCGGTTTTAGCTAAAACAGATCCATATATTCCTAACCAAAAGAGAATAGATAAAGGACTAGTAATAGACATAATAAATCCTGTTAGAAAACATTTAAACAGGGAATCTTTGCCCCTAAGGGAATCAAGCTTGAGATTCTGAGCTCCAATAATGCTTTCAAACCCTGTATAAATTAATACAAATCCGCCAAAAAGCCAAAGGAATATTTGCACGATGGCTATCTCAAGAAAATGAACCATTCCGATATATACCATTATCATAAAAATACCATCGGCAAGCATGGAACCAAACCCTACAATCCAGGCATGCCAAAAACCATTTTTTATTCCTTTATCAATTCTCGCAGAATTTACTGGTCCAATTGGTGCAGCTAATGTAAAGCCTAACAAGATATAGCTTAGTAAAATGGTTACACTGAACATCCGAGTCTCTACACATCCTTTCTTGTACATGCTATGAAGACTAGTAAGAGGATATGTGAATTAATTTAAAAAGATAAAAAACTAATCATTCAAATTTTGAAACTAGCTTTATAATAGAAAGAAAAGGAGACTTTTCATGTATAAATTAAAAACAAAGGAAACAGATCAAGATGTTGTTGAATATATAGAATCATCCTTAACAAGTAATACAAAAAAAGAGGATGCCTATAAACTAATCGACATTTTTTCTGATATTACTGGATTACCACCGAAAATGTGGGGGACGAGTATTATTGGTTTTGGTACGTATCACTACAAGTATGCAACAGGTCATGAGGGAGATGCACCTATCGTTGGCTTCGCTCCTAAAAAAGCAAGAATCAGCCTCTATTTAACGACAGAGGAAGAAACAAGAGCCTTTTATTTAGAGCGAATCGGCAAACACAAGGCTGGAGTTGGCTGTGTATATATTAATAAGCTTGCTGATATTAACGAGGAGACCCTAAAGGAATTTATCGAAAAATCGGTCGAAATAATTCGTGAAAAACATTCTATACACAAGGAGAAATAAACAAAGAATGAGAGCAGAAATTTAGGAATTTAAGAATGGGATTTCAAATAATTAGTAACTTCTAATAGGTAAATTCCTTTTACTTACTGCCAATATTAGCATATAATAATAGACGCGAAAAGGATTCGAGAACTGATATAGATGAACAAGGAGAATTAAAATGATTGTAAAGAATGAACAAGACATTAATGGTCTGAAAGAAATTGGTAAAATTGTAAGTATCATCAGAGAGGAATTAATAAAAATAACAGTGCCAGGAGTGACAACAAAAGAACTAGATGATTTAGCAGGTAAGCTATTTGCTGAACATGGTGCAGTTTCAGCCCCTCAAGATATGTACGATTTTCCAGGATATACTTGTATTTCTGTGAATGATGAAGTGGCACATGGCATTCCCGGAGATCGAGTAATTCAAGAAGGAGATTTAGTTAATATCGATGTATCTGCAAGTAAAAATGGTTACTTTGCTGATACAGGTAAATCATTCGTTGTCGGGAATGGCGATCCTAAACTAATCAAACTTTGTGAAGTGGCACAAGAAGCATTTGAAGAAGGACTTAAATGCTTTAAGCCTGGAGCAAAGAAGAATCGTATCGGAAAATTTGTTTACAACACAGCAAAAAAGCACGGATTTACGGTAATTAAAAATTTAACAGGTCATGGGATAGGAACTTCCCTGCACGAAAAACCAGATCATATCCTTAATTATTTCGACTCATGGGATACGGACCTGCTTCGAGATGGAATGGTTATCGCATTTGAACCATTTATATCTACTGGTTCAGAAGAAGTTTATGAAAAAAATGATGGCTGGACATTCTCTACTAAAGAAAAAAGCTTTGTTGCACAATACGAGCATACAGTTATTATAACAAAAGAGAAACCGATTATTACAACCTTATAAGCTTTTACAACCAAGCTCTGTTCATTCAACAGAGCTTGGTTTCTATTTCATCTCATTATTTTCATGCAATCCTTAACTCCTTCTTTACATATCCTCTCCTGTGTTAAACGTAATTTTTGGTAATATACCTTCAAAGAATTACAACCTAATAAGCATTTACGATAATTGCGAATTTACCGATAGTTCCCTCTATTTGTTTTTCCATTGACATCAATAAATATATCGAATAACCTAGTACATATCTTTTTTATATTTAAAAATCCTTATCAGCTCAAGATGAGGTAGAGGTTGCGATTTTTATTAGTAAAAAGAGGAAGAGCAAAGAGAGCTCATTGATTGCTTTTGAAAGGAAAAGTCGCCGAAGCACTATTATTCTCTAATAATAGTAGCTGGGACTGCATACGAATAGGTGCAGGACTGTCATAGGATCTTACTATGGTGAACTATCTTTATATCTGAAGGTTTTTCTACCTTCACACCATTTAGAGGTGTGTTTTTTTATGCCTTGGAAATAATAAAAATACATTTTGTTGTATAAGAATTTAAGGTGTTAAAGTAAATCTCCTATGTCATACGTTTAGCAAATACTTCTTAAAGGAGAAAAACATGAATTCAAAAGGAACATTAGGATTAGGGATATTAATATCCTTAGTTGTAGGTAATATGGTAGGATCAGGAATTTTTATGCTTCCTCGATCATTATCGGAAGTAGCAAGCCCTGCTGGGGTTATCTTAGCTTGGCTATTAACAGGATTCGGAGTGCTGGTAACTGCCTTAGTGTTTGGGAATTTAGCCATTCGTAAGCCTAATTTAACGGGCGGTCCACAAATTTATGCGAAAGAATTATTTAAACCAGATTCAAAAAAATCTACTCTTTCTGGCTTTATGTCTACATGGGGGTATTGGATAGGTAATCTAACTGGAAATGTTGCCATTATCACTACTTTTGCTGGTTATTTATCAACGTTTTTCCCGATTTTAACAAGTCAAGCCGTTTTATTGAATATAGGTTCTTTTACTCTTTATGTAGGAAATACGTTTACATTCGTTGTCTGTACAATTTTATTATGGGGAACACATTACATTATTTTAAACGGATTGGAAAACGCAGGTAAATTAAATGTTATTGCAACAGCTTCAAAGGTTATTGGTTTTATGCTATTTATCATCATCGCGTTATTTGCATTTGAATCAAGCAATATCCTACCCTTTGCAGAACCAAAAATAAATGAAGTAGGTAAGTCAGTTGGATTGTTTGGACAAATCAATAGTGCTGCAATGACAACATTATGGGCATTTATCGGTGTAGAATCAGCAGTTGTTTTTGCTTCTAGAGCAAAGAGGCAATCCGATGTAAAAAAAGCAACCATCTTTGGTCTATTAATTGCTTTAGCTATCTATATTGGAATCAGCACCCTTGTAATGGGCATTCTTACACAGGATCAATTGGTCGCTTCACAAAAGCCTTTAATTGATGCAATAGAAGCTGTTCTTGGTCCCATCGCAGGAAAAGTGCTCGCAGGTATAGGGTTAATTAGTTTGTTCGGATCAACAATTGGTTGGATTATGTTAAGTGCAGAAGTGCCTTATGCAGCTGCTAAACAAGGAATTTTCATTCCAGCTTTCTTAAAAGAAAATAATAAGAGTATTCCAACATTTTCCTTAATCGTAACAAATATCTTAGGGCAATTATTCATTTTCTCGACTGTGTCAAAAAGCATATCACAAGCATTTGATTTTATTATTTATATTGCAACACTAAGCTATCTGGTTCCTTATTTAATTTCAACCATCTTCCAATTGAAATTAGTTATAACTGGTGAAACATATAATTCACTGAAGGAAAGAAGATGGGATTTTGTTATTGGATTCCTTGCGACAATCTACTCCGTTTGGGTAATTATCGCAGGAACTGCAGATATTAAAACATTTAGTTTCGGTGTTTTATTACTATTAAGCGGAATTCTTTTCTATAATCAACTAAATAAAAAAGAAACAAAGAAGAAATCTGTCTAATATTTCAATAAGTTCTATTTAAGAATGGGATATAAGTATTCCACCTAGTAATAAAAACGAACAGTTATACAAATTTCGTATAATTGTTCGTTTTTTGTTTTTCTAAATAGATTCACTTACAGTGCTGTCATCCCACTCTACTTCATGCTCCTTTGAAAGCTTATCTAATTCAGTCATATATTGACGTATAAGTGTGCGAGCTTCCTCCAGCATGGCATTCGCTTCTTCAACAAGCCTAATATCTTGCGTTTCTAACGCTGTAAGTATTTTTACAAACGCATTAAACTGAATATCAGCGCCCTTTATATATATTTCATGTATTTCTCTTACCTCGTCTGTTTCCACCTTTACCCTATTTAATTCTTTAATAAATTCATTATAATTGGGAATCACTGTTGTTTGGATTGTATCATACATTGTCCAATCATCCGTATAATTGAGTCCAGACACAGAATCATACGCAGCCACGGCCTTAGCCTCTAATTCAAAGGCTGTTGTCATATCTTCATTTACATATTGAAGCAAATCCTCTTTAACTGGATCAGTAGAGCAAGCTGTAATCAGAAATAAAAAGGGAATTAAGATAATTTTAATAACTTTTTTCACTCCTTCACCTCCTTCTCCTTACTGTATGAAGGAGTGGAAGTCCACTATGAAAAGAAAATCGAAAAGGGAAGAGCCTAAATTTACAAACTATCTTGTAATGCAAAATACCGAATGTTAAAATAACAGAAAAGATGGAATCTTGCTATACAATATAGTTACTAACTTGTATAACAAGCTAGTAAGAAAGGATACAATCCGATGTCAAAAAGTCAGATGTTAAAGGGCATTTTGGAAGGCTGTTTACTCGCAATTATTTCGAAAGGAGATATTTATGGTTATGAAATGATTGAAAAATTACAAGCTTATGGGTTTACGATGATCAGTGAGGGGAGTATCTATCCCGTTCTTTTACGAATGAAAAAGGAAGAACTTGTTACGGTTGAAACAAAAGCATCTCCATCTGGTCCAAAGCGGAAATATTATTCCCTTACTGATAAAGGATATAAAGTATTAGATGAATTCGCTGACTCATGGACAGAACTTGCAACAAGTGTGCATTGTTTATTAAAAGATATAAAGGAGGAGAAATAAGTGAAATTGTCGAAAGAGGCAGAAGCGTTTATTGAGAATTTGCATCTATATCTATTAACCTCTGGCAAAAAAGAGAAAGAAATAAAAGAGATAGTTGAAGAATTATCTGATCATTTACGTGAAGCAGAGGCAAACGGGAAGAATATTTCTGAAGTAACTGGGGATTCTCCTAAAGAATATATGGAAAGTTTAGCAAAAGAAATGCAAACAGATATTAAAGAGTGGTCAAAACTTTTACCACATGTTTTTATTAGTATAATTGCCTATATGCTTATTAGTAAAATCATTTTAGGAGAAAATCAACTATCCCTATTGGTTGGAATGGGTTCCATTTTTATATGTATGATTATGATTGGTTTGTATGTTGTAATATTTCGATACATTTCTTCTAGAAGCATATCCAATAAAATCTCATTCGTTCTAATGTTTTTTTTACAATTATTACTTTCTGGGTCGTTCTTTGTTTTGATGTTTTATGGAAACAATTGGGGGACGGTTTATATGATTGATACATTATTTAAGCAAATTCTTTTCTTACTCATACCATTTGCTTATTTAAGCTGGTTTGCATGGTGGAGTAAATCATGGATTGTTTTTCTTCCTATATTAGTAAACCTTCCCTCTGTCATTACTGAACAATTTCCTTTGACAGAGGAATGGAAGGCAATTATTTCATCTATTTTCCTATTTATAATGATGTTAGCTTTTTTAATTTGGCAAATCTGGTTATTGAAAAGAGAAAATAAGCCAACCTAATGGCAGTTAAAGCATATCCGAAAAAAAGATATGCTTTTTTAAAAAAAACAATTGAATATTAATTCATATTATTGTATAAATATTATTATGAAGATACGGATATTAAAGGGGAAAAAAAAGCATGGATTATTTTATTACGGAAGAGCTGCCACCATTTTCACAGTTTGCCTTATTACATGAGGACAGTGGCTTATTAAAAAGTAAAAAAGGAAACTATACAAGAGAACAATTATATGAAGCAGCTAAAAATAGCTGGTACTCCATTTCCATCTACCACAATCAAAAACTTATTGCTTTCGGTCGTATGATTTCAGATGGAGTTTACCAATCATTAATCTGTGATGTCATGGTTCATCCTGAAGAACAGGGAAAAGGACTAGGAAAGCAAATCATTGAAAAGCTCGTCTATAAATGTCAGCAATCAGGTATTCAATCGATTCAATTATTCTCAGCGAAAGGGAAGCATCCCTTTTATAAAAAATTAGGGTTTGTAGAAAGAGAACAAGACGCTCCTGGCATGTCTCTCCTCTTTTAGAGGTTGGGACAAATCTAAATAACTAATCTTTAAAAACGAACAATCTCTAATTTAGCTCTTAAATAAAGCTACTTTTTCA
>NZ_JVDT01000157.1 GCF_001076885.1 Bacillus sp. 522_BSPC | reverse complement strand
CTTATGGCTATGAGTTAAAAGCTATTCTAGTGGAACCTTATGATACGAAGAAATATATCATCATCTCACATGGAGTAACGGAAAATAAAACGAGTTCGATTAAATACATGAACTTATTTTTAGAAAGAGGTTTTAATGGAATCATCTATGACCATCGTAGACACGGAGAATCTGGCGGAAAAAATACAAGCTTCGGTTATTATGAAAAATTTGATTTAAAACAAATTGTAGACTGGGTAAAAAGAGAAAAAGGAAAAGATATTATTTTAGGCATCCATGGGGAATCGATGGGTGCTGCAACGATGATTCTTTATGCTGGAGGAATTGAGGATGGCGCTGACTTTTATATAGCAGATTGTCCATTTTCGGATTTTACCGAACAGCTAAATTATCTAATTAAACAGGAGATAAAACTGCCTGGGAAAGTCTTCATCCCCATTGCTAATTTATTTCTGCGAGCAAGGGCTCGATATTCCATAAAGGATATCTCTCCTATTTCCGTTATTGATAAGATTAAAAGCCCAATGTTATTTATCCATAGTCAAAAAGATGATTTTATTCTGCCAGAAATGACTCAAAAACTTTTTGATAAAAAACAGGGTCCCAAAAAATTATTTTTCGCAGTAAATGGATTTCATGCTCAAAGCTATAATGAGAACAAAGAAGCCTATGAGAAAGCGATTGATGACTTTTTAACGGAATATGTAAAAAGTGATTAAAGAAAAGGAGATATGATTTTCTTTAGCATGTCTCCTCTTTCTTATTATATCTTAAATTGTTTTATCTTATCCTGTAGATCGGTTGCGAGTTGTGCTAATGAAGTCGAAGATGCTGCTATTTCCTGCATCGATGCTACTTGTTCTTCAGTAGCTGAAGATACGTTTTCTGTACTAGCTGCTGCTTCACTTGCCATTGAATTCACTTCCAAAATCGAACCATTAATCGTATTAGTATGTTCTTTTAATTGATCAAGCGATTGACTTACTTCCTCTACTAATATAACTAGTTCTTGCACAGATTGTTCGATTCTATGGAATGATTCTCCTGCATCTTGAACAATTGTTAATCCTGTATCTACATCATTTGCAGCAGTTGTCATCGATAAAGAAGTATTCTTAGAATCAGTTTGAATCTGACTAATAAGGCTGGTAATTTGCTCTGCAGAACCTGCAGTTTGTTCTGCTAATTTCCTTACTTCATCTGCAACAACTGCAAAACCTTTTCCTTGTTCGCCAGCTCTTGCTGCCTCGATTGCTGCATTTAATGCTAGTAAATTTGTTTGGGAAGAAATATCCGATATTACCATTGTAATATCGGATATTTGATTTATTCTAGATTCTAATGTAGCTATTGATTCGGCAAGCGTCACCATATTATTATTAATGGATTTCATTTGTGTCGTTACTTCTGAAATACGTTTCGCACCCTCAAGCGATACTTCTGCTGTTTGCTCTGCTGTTTCTGCCACTTTTTTTGCACGTACTGTTATAAGTCCAGTCGTTTCATTTACATTACGAATATCGGCTGAGCTTGATTCCATCAATCTCATTTGTGTTTCAGAACCTTCGGCAAGCTCCTGAATCGTTTCAGAAATATGTTCACTTGCTTTGCTACTTTCTTCTGAACTAGAACTCAATTGTTCAGAAGATGAAGCAAGATGATGGGATGTTTCCGATAACATTTCAATAAGGCCCTTCATTCCTTCAGCCATCCTATTATAACTATCAGATAGAGAACCTATTTCATCTTTCCCTTTATAACTCGACCTTTCTGAGAAATCTCCTTGTCCTCCTCTTTCCATTAAAGTTTTTAGACGTTTAATTGGGTTGACAATCATAGCAGAAATATAGAGACCAAATAATACAGCAAGTACTACAGCTATAATTATAACTCCCCAAGATATATAGATCATTGTCGTATAATACTTGTTATTTTCATTGGATATCTGTTCTGCTTTTTCCTCATTTGCTTTTTGAAGTTCATCCAATTGTTCATTGATAAAATTTGTTTTAGTTCGTAAATTTTTAGTATATAAACTATACGCTGAATCATTAAAATTATTGATTGATAAAGAAATAACCTGATCTTGTAGTTGATCAAAGCCAGCAGAAACATCTTTAAATATCTTATATGCCTTTGCCTCTTCCTCTGACAGTTTTATCGAATCAAGTTTTTTAATATACTTGTCGGACTCCTCCGTATTCTTTTTTATTGCTTCTAACAATTCCTGATTTTTCTTCTCATCTTCTGTAATCATTAACTCGATAATGTAGCTATCGCTTGTATATCGATATTTTTGTATTTTTGTAATATATGTATTAGGTAATAGTTTTTCTTCATACATCTTTTGAGTGTTTTTGGACATTTCCTTCATGCCATATATCCCAAATAGTCCGATTAAGATTAATGCTATTGCACTAAACATAATGATAATCATTATTTTTTTTGAAATATTAATATTTTGTAAAAATCTCATTGAAGCTACCTCATTTCACTAATTTAATCCCTTTATCATATCGACATACATCGACAATACTTTAGCCTAAAAAAACAAAAAAATTTCGAATAACGAAACTTTCAGGAAAAAATATAGTAAAAAAACTTAAATAGATACAAAAAAGCAAATTTTGCTACATTCTATCATTAAAGATAGCTTGCTTAGCAAAATTCGCTTTTATCTTTTTACCAATGCTCTTTAATAAACACATCTCTTCCAGACTTTTCTCTATCTTCTTTATAATGCGTCTTATTTTTCTTATGATAATCCTGATGATAGGCTTCAGCTGGATAGAATGTCGCAGCTGGTTCTATTAATGTAACAATTGGCTTCTTAAATTTTCCACTTTCGGCCATTGCTTGTTTCGATTTCTCAGCAAGTTCTTTTTGTTTATCATTATGATAAAAAATGGCTGTTCGATATTGAGGTCCACGATCATGAAATTGCCCATCTGGATCTGTCGGATCAATTTGTTGCCAATACAATTCTAATAACTGCTCATATGGAAACAAGTCTGGATCAAATGTAATTTCCACGACTTCAAAATGACCAGTTGTTCCTGTTTTAACTTGTTCATATGTTGGATTTTCCACATGTCCCCCACTATAGCCAGAAACAATTCCTCCAATCCCTGGCTGTTCTTCAAATGGAGATACCATACACCAGAAACATCCACCTGCAAACATTGCTTTTTCCATAATTCCCATCTCCCTAGCTGCTACAATTAATTTTTCAACATATTATTTTAAGAAAATTATCTATAACTCTCCTATTCGATTAAAATTAGTATATAATACTTTGGAGAAAGATACTATTTTATTGTATTAAGGAACATTATCAATGAATAAATTACTTCTTCAAAAAATGATTCAAAAAGCACTTAAGCAGTATCAAGTCGAAAGCAACATGCTTTCTTCCAATGATATAAATGAATTGTCTACCAAAATAATCAATCTAAAAAAACGACATCCTACATATAAGCTTTATGATATTGTTCAAGATGTTGTTTATGGTTATGTTACAGATTCACCTTATTTTTAGTGTGTTTATTTTTTATTCAAGATACCACCCACTAACTTATCAGCAATCCCTGGAAATAAATTATATAACACACTTCCCCAGTTCATCCAAACAGGAAGATTCAATTCACGTTTTGGGTGAATGATTAATTTTGTTACTTTATCTGCTACTTTTTCGGACGATAGCATATACTTTTGAACATTTTTGACATAGTTTCCAGATTTGTCTGCAGTAGTAAAAAAGGCCGTTTCGATTGGTCCTGGATTTACAGCAGAAATTTTGATATGGAATGGAGAAACTTCCATTCTTAAACTATTTGTAAAACCTAAAACAGCGTGCTTTGTCGCAGCATAGGCACTCGATTTAGGTGTGGCTAATTTACCTGCCTGTGATGCGACATTGATGATATGCCCACTGTTTTTTTCTAACATAGAAGGCAAAACTTCTTTTGTACAAGCTATAACCCCCATCACATTCACTTGAAACATATGATCAATATCCGTCATAGTGGCTTCATGCACCATATCAAATATGCCAAAACCTGCGTTATTCAGCAAGACATGGATAAAATCGACCTCTTGATATATTTTCGCAAATACTTCTTTTACTTGGTTCGTATTGCTAACATCTAAAGAAAAATAAATAGCTTTAACGGGAAATTGATTATTTATTTTCTCGCAAATAGAAGCAAGCTTATCTTCTGATCGAGCAAGAAGAATGGGACGAGCTCCCAAGCTAGCTACTTTTAAAGCAATTTTCGCTCCTATGCCAGATGAAGCACCTGTAATGACAATGTTCTTTCCATTTAATTCCTTCATCATTCACCTCAAAAAAGCGCAAACATATAGAAAAAATGCTGCGCACTATTTTTATTAATAGCAAATACTATGTTAAAATATTATAATCTATATTTAGTCTCTTGGTCTTCACGTTCTTGATAAGAGAAATTTTCATAACTATTTTTGCATAGAAGATAAAAAATAACAACCTAGCTCTTTACGCTTCTTTTTTCAAACAAACAAAATAGCGTCTCATATTCTTAGGGATACCTTTCATCTCAAACACGCCTGCATATACAAGGTGGCGAATCCGATATTCAAGAAAGTCAGGATCGATGTAAAGATTCTCTTCCTCTATCGTTTTCCAAATAAGCTGACTAGCCATTATGTATTCTATTCTTTCCTTCGCATTCATTCTTTTCCATACTTTCAAAATTGTTTGATCATAATAACCCAGATTTACCGGTATAATCTCTTGATTTTCCCATATTCGTAAAAGCTCATCAGCGTTTGTTATTGATAGCCACTCCATTCCAAATCTTTGTTTTTGATTTGTTGTAATAACATAACTGCTATCAATATGTTCAAATATAGATTGTAATATCCCGCTTTTTATTTCTGCAGTATTTGCCACTAACTTTTCAGTTGGTGCTATTTTTTCAAGGGCTTCCGATGTGTTGATAATGGAAATGGAATTAGGTTTTTTTTCCAACATAAAGATAAAAAATCTTAATGCTAACTGTTCTTCGATATTATTCCCACACCAGATATAGACGGGTCTTTCGTCATTGATTTCATCTAAACTATTTATTTTATTAGCTAGTGCAATCATGTATGGATTTTTGTCCTCAAATTCCCGATTTATGTTTTCGAAAATCCATTCAGACCGTTCTCTTTGGCCATAATGCTCATCAAGTTGACGAATTGGACCATACATAAAGGCTGCATCTAAGCCGATTACTTCGATATTCTCATTAAGGTCCATAGTTAATCTACTTGCAATATGTTGTGAGGCAACTAAATGAATCGCTTTCTTCTCTTTCACTGTCTCTCTCTTCTTTTGTTTTTTGATTACTTTATTAATAGGTGTAACTAATTCTTTTAAACTCTCTTCATCTAAAAATAATCCAGTACCTACAACTGCTTCGCTACTTTCATGTTCAAAATCTTGAAACGCTTGTTTATTTTTAATTTCATATAGAGCAGAATGGTTTGTGGTCTTTAAGTCATGTAAAGTAATATATGTATGTGACTCGATTTTGTAACTATAAATGAGATGATCATCTATCAAAAAATATACATAAGAACCGTTTGTTCTACTCTTCATTAGCAATCTCCTTATTTAAATTTACTTAGTTAAATTATACATTTTTGTAGCTAATTTTCCTACTACACAAATTTTCTATTGACAGACAAGCCCTCCATCTTGCATAATCAAATAAATTTATAAAATGAATGCGATGATTAAGAATAGTAGATGGTAATGGCTTGCAAGAGAGTGAAGTTCCTAAGGCTGAAAAACTACATCAATGTCCATTTCGTTACACCTACTTAGGAGTAGTTGGGCAAACCCAAACGTAATCCGTCGATACCGGTGAAGAGTTGTATAAACATGCCATTTGCTGTTTATATGGAAACTAAGGTGGTACCACGGAAAAAACCTTTCGTCCTTTCTTTTGGATGAGAGGTTTTTCTTGTTTCATAGTAACTGTAATTATTATAAAAAGGAGGAAAGAAAATGAACAATCTTGCTATCATTGGAGCTGGTTCCATGAGCGAAGCATTAATTTCCGGAATAGTTTCAAGCAAAATAATCGAACCAACCGCTATAACTGTCACAAATCGTGGGAATGTCAAAAGACTTACTGAATTACAGGAGCGTTATGGCATTCATTACTCCTTCAACTTAGAAAAAATCATTCCAGAAGCAGATGTCATCATTCTCGCAATGAAACCGAAAGATGTAAAGGAGGCAATTGCTCAATGGAAGGATTATCTCTCGGAAAAAACCCTTCTAATTTCTGTTCTCGCTGGTGTTAGTATGGACAGCCTACAACGATTAATCGGCACAGAAGTTCCAATTGCCCGAGCGATGCCAAACACATCGGCAACAGTTGGCAAATCTGCTACTGGAATTTCCTTCAACCCCTTTGTAGTAGACGAGCAAAAACAATTCGTCCATGAGATGTTTGAGACTGTTGGCTTCGTTACATTTGTGGAGGAAGAACAATTAGATGCAATAACTGGGCTCTCAGGAAGCGGTCCCGCATATATCTATTACTTAGTAGAAGCAATGGAGAAAGGTGGTCTTACAATCGGGCTAGATCGTGATGTAGCTAATGCATTAATTGTACAAACTTTACTTGGTGCTGCTGAAATGATCGCAAAATCATCTAAAACGCCTCTAGAGCTCCGTAAAAATGTGACAAGTCCTGGAGGAACAACGGAAGCAGGAATAAGAATACTAGAGGAATTTGATGTGCAAAAAGCTTTTATTACATGTATTCAAGAAGCAACTGTCCAATCGAAACGAATGGGAAAAGCACTTACGGACGATTTGAAGCTTCCTAAATAAAGGAAAGTAATCATTTCCCACCTATTTTTGTGCATTTCATATGCTTAAATCTTATTACTGGTGTTTAAGACACAGTGGGATAAATAGTGACTATCACTCTAATGTATTCATACAATACCAAAGGCTGTTGGCTTCAATGTGACAACAGCCTTTTTTCCTTCGGCTCTATAATATTTGTTGGGGTTGTCCTACAATTTGTATGCAAAAAAATACACGCATACATCCAATTCTTTTATACTTGAATTGTCGAGAAACAAGTAAAGAAATGGAGATGCGTGTATATGAATTTTAACATTTCTATTCCAGGATTAAAAGATGTGCTGGTAAAAAACGTAGAAGAAGTAGGAGAATATATTCATGTTTATGTAGAGATGGAGCGTAAACCGCACTGTTGTCCAAAGTGTGGCAGTCAAACCAATCGAATTCATGATTATCGCATTCAAAAAATCAAACATTTGAAGTGGTTTGAACGAAAAACGCTGTTGTTCTATAAAAGAAGAAGATATGTTTGTGCTTGCGGAAAGCGATTCTCTGAAATGAACACGTTTGTAGAGTGTTATCAGCGTAGTACGATCGAATGGAACCAGGCAATTGCAATCAAAGCAATAAAAGGAAAAACATATAAAGAGACGGCAGAAGTTTATGGAACATCCCCAACAACAGTTGTTCGTCGTTTCGATCAAATAGCCAAAGAAGCAATTCATCCGGTCACAGAGCTGCCAAAAGTGATAGCTATTGATGAGTACAAAGGCGATACCAAGGAAGGGAAATATCAATTAATTATAGCTAATGGAATCACAAGAGAACCAATTGACATTCTTCCAAATCGGTATAAAAAAACGATTAAACGGTACCTTCAAAAACATGGAGCGCAAGTACAAATCGTAATCATGGATATGAGTCCATCCTTTAAAGCAGCTGTACAAGAAGCTCTGGGTAAACCAGTTATTGTAGCGGACAGGTTTCATTTTTGTCGATATATTTATTGGGCATTAGATAAGGTTAGGCGACGTGTCCAACAAAACTTTCATGCGTATGATCGTAAGAAGTGTAAGAGAATGAAACATGTCTTTCATAAAGCAAAAGATAAGTTAAATAATGAAGAACGTTGGCTTCTAGAGAGATATCTATCTATGTCGGAAGAATTAAAGCAGGCCTATGAACTGAAAGAAGCCTTTCGAGCATGGTTTACAAGGGCTAAAGAAATTGGAAGCACACAAATTAAGAAGGTCAAATATGAACTCGAACAACTTTTAATAAGATTTAAAACCGAAGGTATTTTAGAGATGTCTGATGTAATAAAGACATTCAAGAATTGGCAGACGGAGATACTCAACAGCTTTGTGTACAATTACTCAAATGGTTTTCTTGAGGGGATTAACAATTCCACCAAAGTAATCAAACGAAACGCATTTGGATTTAGAAGTTTTGAGCGCTTTCGTGCCAAGATATTATTAACACATCAATTTAAGGGAATTGGAATACATGTTGGATAAAAACTAGAGAATGAACATTTGTATGTTTGGAGGGTCTAAGACCTTCCAAACATACAAATGCCACCAAGCTTAAGCGCGGTAGCCTAGTATTTTACCCCAACAATTGACTTAGAACC
>NZ_JVDT01000156.1 GCF_001076885.1 Bacillus sp. 522_BSPC | reverse complement strand
TAGTTGGGGGTTCTCCCCCTGTGAGAGTAGGACGTCGCCAGGCTGTCAAAAAGTTCTAAAAGCATTATGCTTTTAGGGCTTTTTTTATTTTAATTATCCCTTTTTATATTTACCCCAAATGTTTTAATCTTTTAAGTTTCTTTCGCTTGATAAATATAAATATATATTATTTTTTTATTCAATAAGATAAGCCTCGGCAAATTATTTAAACTTGAAAATTGTGATAAATCAGACTATAGTTAATATAATCTTTATACATACTCTCCTTTCTGGCATGAAAGAATGATGATAGTAGGTTTGGAATCACTAAAAAATGGGAAAATTAATAAAACGTCTTCCTTGCTAAATATTATTTTTATCGTGTATAATTATAGTCAAATATAGTCAAAGTCAGAAGGGGGAGGCTTGGTGAGAAATATTTCGGATATAATTGAGCTTTACTTAAAAGAAGTATTAGAAATGAGCGAAAAATCATTAGTGGAAATAAAGCGAAGTGAAATTGCCGATAAATTTGAGTGTGTCCCATCACAAATTAATTATGTTATTAATACTCGTTTCACTATTGAAAAGGGGTATGTAGTTGAAAGTAAACGTGGTGGCGGTGGTTTCATTCGAATTATGAAGGTTCAAACACATGATCATGCCCATTTAATTGATCAATTACTATCCCTTATTCAAAGTCGGATACCTCAAAACAGTGCGGAAGATTTAATTCTTCGACTAGTAGAAGAAGATGTTATTAATAAGCGAGAAGCAAAGATTATGTTAAGTGTAATCGATCGCTCTGTATTATATTTAGAATTACCTTATCGAGATGAATTAAGAGCAAGATTATTAAAGGCGATGTTAACATCATTAAAATATAAATAACATCCCAGTTTTTAAATTGAGGTGAGAAACATGATGTGTTCTGAATGTAATCAAAGACCAGCTACTTTACATTTTTCAAAAAATATTAATGGGAATAAGACAGAGTTTCATCTCTGCGAGCATTGTGCACAAGAAAATGGTGATATGTTTATGATAAACGGAACAACTGGTTTATCTTTAAACAGTTTATTAGCGGGGTTACTAAATATAGAGCCAAGTTTTCAACACATCACTGAGGATACTTATAAGCGACAACAGCCTTTACAGTGCAAAGAGTGTCAGATGACATTTTCTCAATTCAGGAAAGTTGGTAAATTAGGCTGTCCTCACTGTTATGATACATTTAAAGAACAATTGCTGCCATTCATTAAACGATTGCATGGTGGTAATGTAGAGCATAAAGGGAAAATTCCAGAACGAATAGGTGGTCATTACCTCATTAAAAAGGAAATTGACCAGTTGCGAATAGAGCTCAAAGATCTAATTAATAGGGAAGAGTTTGAAAAAGCAGCAGTTATTCGAGATGAAATAAAGCATAAAGAACAACAGTTAACTTCTTTTAATGAGGGAGGGGAGTAACGTGTCTTTAGAAAAATTTATAAGTAAAGCACGGACTTCATGGATGAGTTCCGAGGGACCTGACTCTGAAATTGTGCTTACCTCTCGGATTCGATTAGCTAGGAATATACAGAACGTGAATTTTCCTCTTTTATTTTCAAAAGAAGAAGCTGATAATGTGATTCAGCAGGTGGAGGATTCTCTATTAAAGCAATTCAATCAAGAACTAGAATTGCTTGCAATGAGTGAGTTAAACACATTAGAGAAAAGAGTTCTAGTAGAAAAGCATCTCATTAGTCCTCAGCTTGCTGACCAATCTCCTAATGGAGCTGTAATATTATCAGAAGATGAAGAGTTAAGCATAATGATTAACGAAGAAGATCATATTCGAATTCAGTGTATAAAGCCTGGTCTCCAAATAGATGAAGCATTTAAAGAAGCTGATTCAATGGATGATTTAATAGAAAAAAAGATAAATTATGCTTATCATACAGAAATGGGATATTTAACAAGCTGTCCGACTAATATAGGAACAGGTTTAAGAGCTTCTGTAATGATGCATTTGCCAGGAATGGTGTTAACGCAACAAATGAGTCGAATTATTCCGGCTATTCAACAGCTTGGCTTAGTGGTTAGAGGTATTTATGGAGAAGGTAGTGAGGCACTTGGAAATATTTTTCAGATATCCAATCAAATAACATTAGGAAGATCTGAAAAAGACATCATGGAGGAACTAAAAAGTGTCGTTATGCAGTTGATTGAGCAAGAAAAAGGAGCAAGAAATGCATTAGCACAAACCTCCAACATACAATTAGAAGATAGAGTTTTCCGCTCCTATGGAATATTATGCAATAGTCGTATTATGGAAACAAAGGAAGCAGCTAAATGCCTTTCCGATGTTCGATTAGGTATTGATATGGGATATATCAAAAATATATCAAAAAGTATCCTTAATGAATTAATGATTCTTACCCAGCCAGGGTTTTTACAACTTTACGCTGGAGAACAAATGAATCCAACTGATCGCGATATTCGTCGTGCATCCTTAATAAGAGAAAGATTAAAATTGGAAACAGAATAAAGATTCTAAGGAGGATGAAAGTATGATGTTTGGCCGATTTACAGAAAGAGCGCAGAAGGTATTGGCACTTTCCCAGGAAGAAGCAATTCGCTTAGGTCATAATAATATTGGTACAGAGCATATTTTACTTGGGTTAGTTCGTGAAGGGGAAGGAATCGCAGCAAAGGCTTTACAGGCGCTTGGATTAGGTGCAGAAAAAATTCAAGAGGAAGTAGAAAACTTGATCGGCCGTGGGCAAGATGCAGCACAAACTATTCATTATACACCAAGAGCTAAAAAAGTAATAGAACTGTCGATGGATGAAGCAAGGAAATTAGGTCATTCATATGTAGGTACAGAACATATCCTTTTAGGGTTAATAAGAGAAGGAGAAGGGGTTGCTGCTAGAGTATTAAATAATTTAGGTGTAAGCCTAAATAAAGCTCGCCAACAAGTACTTCAATTACTTGGAAGTAGTGAGTCTGGCAACCATCCAGGTGGATCGGCAGCTAGTGCTAATACCCCAACTCTAGATAGTTTAGCTCGTGATTTAACAGCTATTGCAAGAGAAGGAAGCCTAGATCCGGTTATTGGTAGAAGCAAGGAAATCCAACGTGTTATTGAAGTGTTAAGCAGACGAACAAAAAATAACCCTGTATTAATTGGGGAACCTGGTGTTGGTAAAACAGCTATTGCTGAAGGCCTTGCACAACAAATTGTTCAAAATGAAGTTCCGGAAATATTAAGGGATAAACGTGTTATGACATTAGATATGGGGACAGTTGTGGCTGGTACGAAATACCGTGGTGAATTTGAAGACCGTTTAAAGAAGGTAATGGATGAAATTCGCCAAGCTGGTAATATTATTCTATTCATCGATGAGTTGCATACGTTAATTGGTGCTGGTGGAGCAGAAGGTGCAATTGATGCTTCCAATATTTTGAAACCATCTCTAGCGCGTGGGGAGCTTCAATGTATTGGTGCTACTACATTAGATGAATATCGTAAATATATTGAAAAAGATGCGGCATTAGAAAGAAGATTCCAGCCTATTACAGTAGATGAACCTACAAGTGAAGAATCTATTCAAATTTTAAAAGGTTTAAGAGATCGCTATGAGGCACATCATCGTGTTTCAATTACAGATGAAGCAATTGATGCAGCTGTAAAATTATCTGATCGCTATATTTCTGATCGCTTCTTACCAGATAAAGCAATTGACTTGATTGATGAGGCTGGTTCTAAGGTCCGTTTAAGATCTTATACAACTCCTCCTAACTTAAAAGAGTTGGAAGTAAAGTTAGAGGAAGTACGCAAAGAAAAGGATGCTTCTGTTCAAAGTCAAGAATTCGAGAAGGCGGCATCTTTACGTGATACGGAACAAAGATTGAGAGAACAGTTAGAAGAGACGAAGAAGAATTGGAAAGAAAAGCAAGGACAAGAGAATACAGAAGTGACAGTGGAAGATATTGCGAGTGTTGTTTCTAGCTGGACTGGAATCCCTGTATCTAAGCTTGCACAAACAGAAACAGATAAGTTATTAAACATGGAAAATATTCTTCACAATCGAGTAATTGGTCAAGAAGAAGCAGTAATTGCGATTTCTAAAGCAGTAAGACGTGCTAGAGCTGGATTAAAAGATCCAAAGAGACCAATTGGTTCCTTTATTTTCCTTGGTCCTACTGGGGTGGGTAAGACGGAGCTTGCTCGTGCCCTTGCGGAGTCTATGTTTGGGGATGAAGATGCGATGATTCGTATCGATATGTCTGAATACATGGAGAAGCACTCTACTTCAAGGCTAGTAGGATCTCCTCCAGGGTATGTCGGATATGAAGAAGGCGGACAATTAACGGAGAAAGTAAGAAGAAAACCATACTCTGTCGTGCTTTTAGATGAAATTGAGAAGGCACATCCAGATGTATTCAATATCTTACTTCAAGTTCTAGAAGATGGTCGACTTACAGACTCAAAAGGAAGAACGGTTGATTTCCGTAATACTGTCTTAATAATGACATCTAATGTTGGTGCTTCTGCGTTGAAACAAAATAAATATGTTGGTTTCAATGTTCAGGATGGAGACCAAGATTATAAAGATATGAAGGGTAAAGTAATGGAAGAGCTGAAAAGAGCATTCCGTCCAGAGTTTTTAAATCGTATCGATGAGACAATTGTTTTCCATGCATTAGAGAAAAAGCATTTAAAAGAAATCGTTACTTTAATGGCAGATCAATTAGTTAAACGCCTAGTAGAACAGGACATTCAACTATCTATTACAGAAGCGGCAAAAGAAAAAATAGCGGAAGAAGGCTATGATCCAGAGTATGGAGCAAGACCACTTCGTCGTGCGATACAAAGACATGTAGAGGACCGATTATCGGAAGAGCTTCTAAAAGGAACCGTATTAACTGGTCAACAGATTGAGTTAGATGTAGAGAATGGTGAGTTCACAGTAAAGGTCAATGGAGCAGAGCCAGCAGTAAATTTACAAAAATAATAAACGAGTAAATGAATATAAGTGACACACGTATTACAGCTTCCTGCGTGTGTCCTTTCTTTATTTAATAAAATATAGGTGTAAGATTACCATCTAAGTATTTTCGTATAGCAACATACCGGGAATACATATCATTAAGGTAGAAGAAGAAATGAGTATACAAGGAAAAGGGTGCTGAATATGGCCAAAAGGAAAACAAAATTTCTTTGTCAGGATTGCGGATATGAATCTGCAAAATGGATGGGGAAATGTCCAGGATGTGGCAACTGGAATACCATGGTGGAAGAAGTAGAGAAAAGCGCTGTTCAAAGAAAAGGAGCGTTTGCCCACACAGCTACCAGTACGATTGCTGCAAAACCGATTCCTATAACAAGCATTGAAACTGTTAATGAACCTAGAATTTATACAGATTTAATCGAATTAAATCGTGTGCTTGGAGGAGGAATAGTTCGAGGTTCACTCGTATTAATAGGGGGCGATCCAGGGATAGGGAAGTCTACGCTTTTATTACAAGTTTCTTCTCAATTGGCACAGAAGAAGCATTCCGTTTTATACGTATCTGGGGAGGAATCTCAGAAGCAAACAAAATTAAGAGCAGATCGGTTAGGTGTAGTTTCAGACCATTTGCTTGTTTATTCGGAAACCAATCTAGAAGAAATAAGTAGAACGATTGAAAATACGAATGTAGAGTTTGTTGTTATTGATTCGATTCAAACAATCTATCATCCCGAAGTTACTTCTGCACCTGGAAGTGTTTCTCAAGTTAGAGAATGTACAGCGGAATTGATGCGAATTGGAAAAACAAAAGGAATAGCAATTTTTATTGTAGGACATGTTACAAAAGAAGGATCTATAGCAGGTCCAAGATTGTTAGAACATATGGTGGACACTGTTTTATATTTCGAGGGAGAAAGACATCATACATATCGCATTTTGCGGGCAGTAAAGAATCGATTTGGGTCTACCAATGAGATGGGCATTTTTGAAATGAAAGAATTTGGTCTTGAAGAAGTAGAGAATCCATCTGAAATTTTCCTAGAAGAGCGTTCACAAGGTGCCGCGGGTTCAACAGTTGTAGCATCAATGGAAGGGACGAGACCTGTTCTTGTTGAAATCCAAGCATTGATTTCACCGACGAGCTTTGGTAATCCAAGGAGGATGGCGACTGGGATTGATCATAATAGAGTCCCGCTTTTAATGGCAGTGTTAGAAAAAAGAGTAGGAATGTTATTACAGAATCAGGATGCTTATTTAAAGGTAGCTGGTGGGGTAAAACTGGATGAGCCTGCTATTGATTTAGCAATCGCAGTAAGTATTGCGTCAAGCTTTAGAGATAAACCAACTAAAGCTACGGATTGCATTATAGGAGAAGTTGGATTAACTGGGGAAGTTAGAAGAGTTTCTCGTATTGAGCAAAGAGTACAGGAGGCTGCAAAACTTGGGTTTGAACGTGTTATTATTCCAAGCAATAATTTAAGCGGTCTAAAGGCACCAGAGGGAATAAAGGTTGTGGGAGTTAGTTCAGTGGCAGAGGCATTAACAGCCGCTTTTGGGGACTAATTAAGAAAAAATACATTGATGTGAATTTTTAGTTGTGTTAAAATGGAGTATTTAATTATTTGACAGCGATTTATTTTTAATGCTAATCTAGTTTTATCAAATAAAATAGATATTTATCTCTCTGTCTGTGTTATCTTTTCAATTTACAGTTGGGAATTATATGTTTTTCTATGTATCTTCCTTTATCAATAATTTTTATAGATAGATACGAAGGAAGTATTTACAGTATATTATTATTTCCCGCGCAATGTATAAGGATTGCATCAAAATTAACACTAGTATTTGGCATAGTCATCATATCTATAAAAATAACTTTTTCATTACAAATAAAAAATTCCTGTAATATTAGGTTTCAAATCTGGGAATTTGTTTATAATGTGAAAGAGGAGGTGGAAGTATTGTTAAAACGCATTGTTCAAATTTGTTTTTTAATTATTGGAGGAACAATAGGATTTTTATTCATTCCTGATTTATTCTCCATAATGTCTATTGATCATAATCTTATTAATAACGCATATGTGTCAGCAATACTTGGTGCCATTATTTTTTATCTTATTACTTTTTGGGCGATTGATTATATTGTTAACTTTATCAAGTTCTTGGAAGAATCGATTGTAAAGGCTCCAATAACAGATATTATTTTTGGTAGTGTTGGAATAGGATTTGGGTTAACTTTGGCCTTTTTAGTAGGGTATGCGTTAACATCTGTTCCTGTGCTTAATAATGTCGCGCCAATTCTTTTGTCATTACTTTTTGGATATTTAGGTTTTCAAGTTGGCTTTAAGAAGAGAGATGAACTGTTAACGCTCTTCACAGCAAGAAAGAAAAAAGTAGTGGAAGAAGAACCCTTAAAAGTTGAAAAAAGTAATTTAAAAATATTGGATACTAGTGTTATTATTGATGGGAGAATTGCGGATATTTGCCAAACAGGGTTCCTAGAGGGCACCATTGTTATTCCGCAATTTGTTCTTGGAGAGCTTCAGCATATAGCAGATTCATCAGATGCGCTTAAACGTAATCGAGGAAGAAGAGGGTTAGATATTCTTAATCGGATACAAAAAGAGTTAGCGATTAAAGTGGAAATTTACGAAGGTGATTTTGAAGATATCACAGAAGTAGATAGTAAACTAGTTAAATTAGCTAAATTGACTAATGGTGTTGTTGTAACGAATGATTTTAACCTAAATAAAGTTTGTGAACTGCAGAAGGTTGCTGTTCTTAATATTAACGACTTGGCAAATGCCGTAAAACCGGTTGTTCTTCCTGGAGAAGAGATGAAAATCCAAATTATCAAAGACGGGAAAGAACATAATCAAGGTGTTGCATATCTAGATGATGGAACAATGATTGTTGTGGAAGAAGGACGCAATTATATTGGAAAACATATAGATGTTCTTGTAACAAGTGTCTTGCAGACGTCTGCGGGTCGAATGATTTTTGCTAAACCAAAGTTATTAGAAAAAGCATTGTAAGAATAGGGGTTAGTAACATGGCTTATGAAGTCATTATTCCGGCAGCTGGACAAGGGAAACGAATGGGATTAGGAAAGAACAAACTGTTTCTTGAGTTAGACCATTTACCAGTATTTATTCATACCTTACTTGTTTTCGAAAATGATCCAAACTGTAATGGAATTTGGTTGGTAGTTAGTTCAGACGATAAAAAACAAATGAGTGAACTAGTAAAGAAATATGCAATTATGAAAGTTGCTGCACTAATTGAGGGTGGTAGTGAAAGACAACACAGTGTCTACCATGCAGTAAAGGAAATATCGGATGATACGATCGTTCTTGTTCATGATGCGGCTAGACCTTTTATTCAAACAGATCAAATAGCTAGATTGACAAAGGTTGCAGAGGAAAGTGGCGCAGCTGTTTTAGCAGTACCAATTAAAGATACTGTCAAAAGGGTTGATGGTGATTTGGTAGTGGAAACAGTTGAGCGTTCAAGCTTGTGGGCTATTCAGACCCCACAAGCTTTTCGCATTTCCATTTTAAAAGAGGCACATGAAAAGGCGGTTGTAGATACATATATAGGTACAGACGATGCTAGTTTGGTGGAGAGATTTGGACAAGCTGTTCACATTGTTGAAGGAAACTATGACAATATTAAATTGACGACACCGGAAGATTTATACTTTGCTGAAGCAATAGTAGCGAAGCGAAAAATAAAGAACTAGCGAGAGAGTAATATTTTTTAATAAGGGAAAAAGACTGGAGGATTTTTAAGATGTTTCGGATTGGACAAGGTTTTGATGTTCATCAATTAGTAGTCGGCAGGCCGCTTATTATCGGTGGGATAGAAATACCGCATGAAAAGGGACTGCTCGGACACTCTGATGCAGATGTTTTACTACATACGATTGCGGATGCCTGTTTAGGAGCTATTGGAGAAGGAGATATTGGAAAGCATTTTCCAGATACGGATGATGCATTTAAAGATGCTGATTCAGCAAAACTATTGCAGCATGTATGGCAAATAGTGAAGGAAAAAGGCTATAAATTAGTAAATGCTGATTGTACGATTATGGCACAGCAACCTAAAATGGCACCCCATATTCAGGCAATGCAAGCAAGGATTGCGGAGTTGCTCGAAACAGAACAGGAAAATGTAAATGTAAAAGCGACTACTACAGAGAAATTAGGGTTTACTGGAAGAGGAGAAGGAATTGCATCACAAGCGGTTGTATTACTCCAAAAAAGAAATGGATAAATGATAGGTAATTAAGGACGAAACCTTTTAAAGGAAAAAGCAAAGTGATAGAATAGATTAGAAAAAGCGTAAGTAATCAAGGAGGCACAAGCATGTCTAACGAAATTCGTGTTCGTTATGCTCCAAGTCCAACGGGACATCTGCATATTGGGAATGCGCGTACAGCATTATTTAATTATTTATTTGCACGTAGTAAAGGCGGAAAGTTTATTATCCGCATTGAAGATACTGATAAAAAAAGAAATATTCAAGGTGGAGAAGAAAGCCAGCTGAAATATTTAAAATGGCTTGGAATGGACTGGGATGAAAGTACGGATGTTGGTGGTGAATATGGCCCGTATCGTCAGTCTGAAAGAAATGATATTTACAAAAAGTACTACACAGAATTATTGGAAAAAGGACTTGCTTATAAATGTTATTGTACGGAAGAGGAAATTGAAGCAGAAAGAGAAGAACAAGTAAGCAAAGGAGAAACACCTAAGTATTCAGGCAAATGTCGCCATTTAACAAAAGAACAACAGGGGAAATTAGAAGCTGAGGGAAGACAGCCTAGTATTCGAATTCGTGTTCCTGAAAATGTTGTTTATGAATTTAATGATATGGTTAAAGGGGAAGTTTCTTTTGAATCAGAAACAATTGGCGATTATGTCATTGTTAAAAAGGACGGGACTCCAACATATAACTTTGCTGTGTCTATTGATGATCATTTAATGGATATCACCCATGTTTTACGTGGAGATGATCATATTACCAATACACCAAAACAATTGATGCTCTATGATGCATTTGGTTGGGAAAGACCGATATTTGGGCATATGACATTAATTGTCAATGAAAGCAGAAAGAAATTGAGTAAGCGTGATGAATCAATTATTCAATTTATTGAGCAATATGAAGAACTAGGCTATTTACCTGAAGCGTTATTCAATTTTATTGCTTTATTAGGCTGGTCTCCAGAAGGCGAAGAGGAATTATTCTCTATTGAAGAATTTATTCGTATTTTTGATCCAGCGAGATTGTCTAAATCTCCTGCGCTATTTGATCAAAATAAATTGGCATGGATGAATAATCAATATATTAAAAAGGCAAATATAGAAACTGTTGTGCGTCTAGCTGTTCCACATTTAGAAAAAGCTGGCTTAGTGAATGAAAATCGTTCTGCTGAAGAAGAGGCATGGGTAAATAATTTGGTTGCTTTATACCAAGAACAAATGAGCTGTGGAGCAGATATTGTAGACTTATCTACTTTGTTCTTCAGTGACGAAATTCATTATGATGAAGAAGCAAAAGAAGTTTTAGCTGGGGAACAAGTTCCTGCAGTAGTACAAGCCTTTAAAGAAGCATTAGCTGAAATGTCGGAATGGAGTGCTGATCAGATAAAGGCTTCCATTAAAGCAGTTCAAAAGGCTACCGGTCAAAAGGGTAAAAACTTATTTATGCCAATTCGAGTTGCTACAACAGGACAAACGCATGGACCAGATTTACCAAAAGCCATTGAGCTTCTAGGAAGAGAAAAAATTGATGCAAGATTAACAGCATTAATTAGTTAACATTTCTAGGGAAATGTAATATAGTAATAGGAAAGCTATATAGAAAAATCGTAGATGAGGAAAAGTAAAAAAGGAGAAGCTTATTAGAGAGAATCATCACCCGGCTGAAAGTGATTCAAGTAACCTCTTTTTTGAAGTGCGCCTCAGAGTCCTATATCGAAAAAATGTTTTAGTAGATAGAGGCGGAACCTATCCGTTAACAGGGATTGAGTGGAGATTATCGTTTACGAGCGATAGTCTAAACAGAGTGGAACCGCGCCTCAAAAAGCGTCTCTGTCTTTTTTAGACAGAGACGCTTTTTTTATGGATTTATCCCATTCTTAATGGACAGTAATTCTCCTAAAAGCTTATGGAAAATAAGAAGATAAGTGGGAGGTTAACTTTCCGTAAAGGTCCCATTGGTTCAACAAACCATCGGGAGAGGGCCCTCGACTAATGAAGGTTTCTTTATTCATTAAAGGTAAGAGCGAACTTGCTATTTGGAGGGAGTACGTTTACCTTGTGGTGATAGATTTGTTTTTAGAGTATTGTCTGTATGGAGAGTCGGGAGAATTTCTAAGTTCTAATTTTATATTAACAATAATGGTATTAAACTGATGTATCTTTTGCATAAAAATAATTATTTTAGGAAATGAAGCGAAAGAACAACGATCCATTTTTAAGGAGTATGACTGTTAGAAAGCAGAATATAGTTGCAAATGGGGGGAGATTAGTATGTTTCGGCGCATAAAAGAGGATGTTGCAGTTGTGTTTGAACAAGATCCTGCTGCAAGAAGCTCAATAGAGGTTATCTTAACCTACTCAGGGTTGCATGCCATATGGTTTCATCGAATTGCTCATTTTTTATATAGACATAAAAGGTTCTTCCTAGCTAGGGTCATCTCACAATTTTGCCGCTTTTTGACAGGTATTGAAATACACCCAGGAGCAAAGATCGGAAATCGACTATTTATTGATCACGGAATGGGCGTTGTCATAGGGGAGACGTGTGAAATTGGGGATAATGTCACCATTTTTCAGGGAGTAACGCTTGGGGGAACAGGGAAAGAAAAAGGAAAAAGACATCCGACTGTTAAGGATAATGCGCTGATTGCCTCCGGAGCCAAAGTATTAGGATCAATTGTTATTGGGGAAAATGCGAAAATCGGTGCTGGTTCCGTTGTGCTTAGAGACGTACCAGCAAATTCAACGGTTGTAGGTATTCCGGGGAGAGTAAAGGTACAAGATGGTATTAAAATAAAGAAAGACTTAAATCATTGTGATTTACCAGATCCAGTTGCTGATCGACTAAAAGAAATGGAAATGGAAATTACTCAATTAAAAGAACAACTAAAAGAATTACAGGATGAAAGGAGTTATAAGTAATGTCTATTCAAATATATAACACTTTATCAAGAGTAAAGGAGGACTTTGTTCCACTTGAAGAGGGAAAGGTAAAAATGTATGTGTGTGGACCAACAGTCTATAATTATATCCATATTGGTAATGCTCGTCCTGCTATTATTTTTGACACAGTTCGTCGCTATCTAGAATTCCGTGGTTATGATGTACAATACGTATCCAACTTCACTGATGTGGATGATAAATTGATTAAAGCAGCAAATGAACTTGGAGAAACAGTACCGGTTATTGCTGACCGCTTTATCCATGCATACTTTGAGGATGTTTCCGCATTGGGCTGCAAAAAAGCTGATTCGCATCCCCGTGTAACAGAGAATATGGATATTATTATCGATTTTATTGCTGCATTAATTGAAAAGGGCATTGCCTATGAGTCAGAAGGTGATGTCTATTATCATACAAGAGCTTTTAATGGATATGGTAAGCTCTCTCATCAATCCATTGATGAACTGCGCTCAGGTGCTAGAATTGCAGTAGGAGAGAAAAAACAAGATTCATTAGATTTCGCTCTATGGAAGAAGGCGAAAGATGGAGAGATTTTCTGGGAAAGTCCTTGGGGGCAAGGGCGTCCGGGGTGGCATATCGAATGCTCTGCAATGGTCCGCAAATATTTGGGTGATACCATTGATATCCATGCAGGCGGGCAGGATTTGGCATTTCCCCATCACGAAAATGAAATTGCTCAGTCTGAAGCATTAACTGGAAAGACTTTTGCTAATTATTGGATGCATAATGGATATATTAATATTGATAATGAGAAGATGTCTAAGTCGCTTGGGAATTTTATTACGGTAAACGATATTATTAAAATTCATGATCCACAAGTGTTAAGATTCTTTATGCTATCTGTTCATTATCGCAATCCAATTAACTATAGTGAAGAGGTATTGGAAAAGACAAGAGCTGGTTTAGAAAGAATTCGGACTTCTTATGAAAACTTAAAGCATCGCAGTACAGCAAGTACAGATCTTACTGATACAAATGACGAATGGATTGCTAAAATTGCTGATCTTCGAAAACAATTTGTTGAAAGTATGGATGATGATTTTAATACAGCGAACGGAATATCTGTTCTATTTGAATTATCGAAGCAAGCAAACTATTACCTACTTGAAAAGACAACATCACCTGCTGTTATTCATGCTTTTATGAATGAATTTGAAGAATTATTTGGAGTGCTTGGTCTATCCCTATCTCTTGATGAGGAATTATTAGATGAAGAAATAGAAGCACTGATTGAAAAAAGAACACAAGCAAGAAAGGATAGAAATTTTGCCCTTGCTGATCAAATTAGAGATCAATTAAAGGCAATGAATATCATTTTAGAGGACACAGCACAAGGTATACGATGGAAAAGAGGGTAAAAGATGCTTCTCTATGAAAAAAAAGTAGATGAAAAGCAATTGAACAGCCTTGCCCTTGCCTATATGGGTGATGCTGTTCTTGAAATATATGTAAGAAGACATTTGTTATATAGCGGAAAAGTGAAGCCAAATCAGCTTCATAGGGAAGCTACCAGATATGTATCAGCTAAAGGACAGGCAAAAGTAGTGCATCACCTCCTTGAAAAGGAATTTTTTTCGGAAGAGGAAATAGCAGTATTAAAGAGGGGAAGAAATGCAAAATCGGGTACGGTCCCTAAAAATACGGATGTACAGACATATCGATATAGTACTGGTTTTGAAGCGGTATTAGGATATTTATATTTAGCGATGAAAGAAGAGCGACTTGAGGAAATAATCCAAGCGGCTTTTTCTATCATTGAAAGCAAATAGGAGGAGCAAAAAGTGTCTAGTGACTTTATTGTTGGAAAAAATGCAGTAATTGAAGCATTAAAATCAGAAAGAGATGTAAATAAAATACTTATTGCCGAAGGATCCCAAAAGGGCCAAATGCAAACAGTAATCGGTTTAGCTAAACAGGAAAATGTACTCGTTCAATTCGTTCCCAAAAAAAAATTAGATAGCTTGGTAGATGCGAATCATCAAGGGGTTGTAGCGCAAGTGGCTGCCTATCAGTATGCAGAAATAGATGATTTGTTTGCATTAGCAGAAAAGAAGCAAGAAACACCCTTTTTCTTGTTGCTTGATGAAATTGAGGATCCGCATAATTTAGGATCTATCATGAGAACGGCTGATGCAGTAGGTGCGCACGGCATTATTATTCCTCGGAGACGGGCAGTAGGTTTAACGGCAACTGTAGCCAAAGCTTCCACAGGTGCTATTGAGCATATTCCTGTTGTACGTGTGACAAATATGGCAAGGACGATAGAGGAACTTAAGACGAGAGGAATATGGATTGCAGGAACAGATGCAAAAGGAAGTGAAGATTATCGGAGATTCGATGGAACGATGCCATTAGGATTAGTGATTGGTAGTGAAGGAAAAGGCATGGGAAGGCTGATTAAGGATAAATGTGATTTCCTTATTCATTTACCTATGGCTGGAGCTGTCACTTCGTTAAATGCTTCTGTTGCAGCCGCACTTTTAATGTATGAGGTATATCGGAAACGCCATCCACTTGAGGGATAAAAATGGATATTCTTATCGTCGATGGATATAACATTATTGGAGCTTGGCCAGAATTAAATGCGCTAAAACATAAAGATCTTGCAGCAGCAAGGGATGCTTTGGTTAGTAAAATGGCGGAGTATCAGGGATATTCAGGATATCGAGTAATAGTTGTATTTGATGCCTATTATGTGAAGGGGACAGAGAAAAAGTATAAAGATTACAAGGTGGAAGTCATTTTTACTCGGGAAAACGAAACAGCTGATGAACGGATTGAAAAGCTTGCTATTGAGCTAAATAACAGAAAAACACAAATACATGTTGCGACATCAGATTTTACGGAACAGTGGGCGATTTTTGGACAAGGTGCCCTGCGAAAATCAGCCCGGGAATTGTGGATAGAGATGGGTGGCATGGAGCAGGAAATAGGGAAAAAAGTAAAAAAAATAAAAGAAAAAAAGCCTGTTGCTAAGATTCCGCTTTCGAGAGAAATAGAAGAAATTTTCGAAAAATGGCGCCGTGGAGAGAAATGAGTTGTTGACGCTCAAAAAAAAGCTAGAGTATAATGGATTTATCCATGATTGCACGGTCGGGGGGATCTGTATGAGTACTGACAACTGGACTAAGAGTAACGAATATATTAGAAATTATATGGAACTTGAAGATGAAGTGTTAGTGGAATTGGTGCACAAAGGGGAAAGTGATGCTTTAGATTACTTAATTCAAAAGTATCGTAACTTTGTGCGAGCTAAAGCCAGATCCTATTTCTTAATCGGAGCAGACAAAGAAGATATTGTACAAGAAGGAATGATTGGTCTTTATAAGGCGATTCGTGACTTTAAAGAGGACAAACTCTCCTCATTTAAAGCTTTTGCAGAACTATGTATAACACGCCAGATTATAACTGCTATTAAAACGGCAACTAGGCAAAAGCATATTCCTTTAAATTCTTATGTTTCTTTGGACAAGCCTATCTATGATGAAGAATCTGATCGAACATTAATGGATATTATATCTGGTGCAAAGGTTCTTGATCCAGAAGAATTAATCATTAATCAGGAAGAATATGATCATATCGAGATAAAAATGTCTGAATTATTGAGTGATTTAGAAAGAAAAGTATTGTCTCTATATCTTGATGGTCAATCTTATCAGGAAATTTCTGAAGAATTAAATAGACATGTAAAGTCTATTGATAATGCTCTACAACGAGTGAAGAGAAAGTTAGAGCGATATTTAGAAATAAGAGAATTTTCGCTTTAAGCATCAATGTTTTTTTGAAATAGCAAATATTTACTGATATTGACATCTTATGCGTGTCCATGATACAGTTTGAGAAGATATAAAGGACGTAGTAGGTGTAATGTGAAATGAGAAAAAAGCTTGTGTTAGCATGTGAAAAATGTGGGTCAAGAAATTATTCTACTGTGAGTAACAATGGAACAGACCGTTTGGAGATAAAGAAATTTTGTCAAAATTGTAATGCTCACACCGTTCATAAAGAAACAAAATAACGATTTTTTAGAATAAATTACCCGCACTTAAAGATGGAGGTAACAAAATGCAAAGTGCTGTTAAGTATTTTCGCGAAGTTGGTAGAGAGTTAAGAAAGGTTAGTTGGCCAAGAAAGAAAGAGTTAACTAATTATACGCTCACAGTTCTTGTAACTGTTGTCTTTTTTGCTATCTTCTTTGCGGTTGTTGATTTAGGAATTTCTGAACTTATTCGTTTAATACTTGAATAACAGTTGTCTACTCATGGTATAATGGTAAAACGATAGGAAACATTTACAAAAGCCCGGTAACGGGTTTTTTCATTTGCTGAAAAATAAATGAATTGTTCCTTACAGATACTATAAAAAAACAGCACGAAAAAATAAAGTTACAGGGAGGGACGGACGAAAAAGTCCTCTTTTATGGAAAAAAACTGGTATGTAGTGCATACGTACTCCGGATATGAAAATAAGGTGAAAGCCAATTTAGAAAAAAGGGTAGAAACAATGGCGATGCAAGATAAAATTTTCCGCGTTGTGGTACCTGAAGAAGAAGAAACCGATATTAGAAATGGTAAAACAAAAGTAGTAAAAAGAAAAGTTTTCCCAGGTTATGTGTTGGTAGAAATTGTTATGACAGATGATTCTTGGTATGTAGTTCGTAATACCCCTGGTGTAACTGGGTTCGTAGGCTCTGCTGGATCGGGCTCGAAACCAACTCCGCTTTTGCCGGAAGAAGTCCAAGTGATTCTGAAGAGAATGGGTGTCGAGGAACAAAGAATTGAAATTGAGTTCGAATTAGGGGAAACAGTGAAGGTGAATGAAGGTCCATTTGCTAACTTTACTGGGACTGTTGAGGAAATTGATAAGGATAAGGCAAAGGTTAAAGTACTAGTAAATATGTTTGGAAGAGATACCCCTGTGGAACTCGATTTTACACAAATTGAAAAATTTTAACTAGAAAACTTGAAATGATATTAAAAAAGTGTTACTATTTCATAGGTCAGTATATCTCATAAAGAGATAGGATATTGTCAAATTTCTTTATTTCATATAAAGACGAAAAGTTGAGTGGGAGGGGAAACCCCTATTACCACATCACGGACTTTAAGGAGGTGTGTCTCGTGGCTAAAAAAGTAATTAAAGTTGTTAAATTGCAAATCCCAGCAGCTAAAGCGAATCCGGCACCACCAGTTGGTCCTGCATTGGGTCAAGCTGGCGTAAACATCATGGGATTCTGTAAGGAGTTTAACGCTCGTACAGCTGAACAAGCTGGTTTAATAATTCCTGTTGAGATTACGGTTTTCGAAGACCGTTCATTTACATTTATTACAAAAACTCCACCTGCTGCAGTTTTACTTAAAAAAGCAGCTGGTATCGAGTCTGGTTCTGGTGAACCAAATCGTAATAAAGTAGCAACTGTTAAGCGTGATAAAGTACGCGAGATTGCTGAAACAAAAATGCCCGATCTAAATGCAGCTAGCGTTGAATCCGCTATGCGCATGGTTGAAGGTACTGCCCGCAGCATGGGTATTGTTATTGAAGACTAAACCTATATATGGTTAGTGTTGATTAAGGTTGTGACGACGGTAAATCTTTAGTCGCAACCTTTATTCGTGGGAGGTAATTCCGCTAAAACCACAATTCAAGGAGGAAATAAAGTTATGGCTAAAAAAGGTAAGAAGTATTTAGAAGCTATCAAACTTGTTGATCGTACTAAAGCTTACCCAATTCAAGAAGCAATTGAATTAGTAAGAAAAACTAGCACTACAAAATTTGATGCATCTGTTGAGGTTGCTTTCCGTCTAGGCGTTGACCCTAAGAAAGCTGACCAACAAATCCGTGGAGCAGTAGTTCTTCCAAACGGAACTGGTAAAACTCAACGCGTTTTAGTTTTCGCTAAAGGTGAAAAATTAAAAGAAGCTGAAGCAGCAGGAGCAGACTATGTAGGCGATGCTGAATATATAAATAAAATCCAACAAGGTTGGTTTGATTTCGACGTAATCGTTGCAACACCAGACATGATGGGTGAAGTTGGTAAACTTGGTCGTGTATTAGGACCTAAAGGTTTAATGCCAAACCCTAAAACTGGAACAGTTACATTTGATGTAACGAAAGCAGTTAACGAAATTAAGGCTGGTAAAGTAGAATACCGTGTAGATAAAGCTGGTAACGTACATGTTCCAATCGGTAAAGTATCATTTGATGATGCTAAACTAGTTGAAAACTTCCAAACTATCTTTGATACAATGTCAAAAGCAAAACCAGCAGCTGCAAAAGGAACTTACATGAAGAACGTTTCTGTTACTTCAACAATGGGTCCTGGCGTAAAAGTAGATCCTTCTACTGTTTGATAAAAATTGGTATTTGACAAAATGAGATGGATATCATATACTTCATCTTGTTGAAAAAATAAATAACATTTGTACCGTAGACAGTAGGTGCTAAAATTTTAGCTTAATGTCCTGCCGAGGTAATACGATAGATTATTTGATCAGTTGTGAGAACGACTATTGTATACACCTCCATGTCTAAATGATATGGAGGATTTTATTTGTCGGTATAAATGTAGAAATTCTACAGGAGGTGTAAAGATGAGCAGCGTAATCGAACAAAAGCAACAAATAGTATCTGATATTGCTGAAAAATTCAAAGCGAGTAAATCAACAATCGTTGTTGACTACCGTGGTTTGACTGTTTCAGAAGTAACTGAACTTCGTAAACAACTTCGTGAAGCAGGAGTAGAGTTCAAAGTTTTCAAAAACTCTTTAACTCGCCGTGCTGCAGAATCTGTTGAATTAGCAGGTTTAAACGAATCTCTAACTGGTCCTAACGCTATTGCGTTCAGTACAGAGGATGTTGTTGCACCAGCAAAAATTTTAAACGACTTCGCAAAAAAACACGAAGCGTTAGAAATTAAAGCAGGAGTAATCGAAGGAAACTTAGCAACAGTTGAAGAAGTGAAAGCTCTTGCTGAACTTCCATCACGCGAAGGTTTACTTTCTATGTTACTCAGCGTTCTTCAAGCACCAATCCGCAACCTTGCTCTTGCTACAAAAGCAGTTGCAGATCAAAAAGAAGAACAAGGCGCTTAATATTTTATACGGAAACGTATCATAAAAAACCCAAAATACAAGGAGGAAAAATATAATGTCTAAAGAACAAATCTTAGAAGCAGTTAAAAATATGACTGTTTTAGAATTAAACGATTTAGTAAAAGCAATTGAAGAAGAATTTGGAGTAACTGCTGCAGCTCCTGTAGCTGTAGTTGCAGGTGGCGGAGAAGCTGCTGCAGAAAAAACTGAGTTTGATGTAGTTCTTGCATCTGCTGGAGATCAAAAAATCAAAGTTATCAAAGTTGTACGTGAAATCACAGGTCTTGGTCTTAAAGAAGCAAAAGAACTTGTTGACAACACTCCAAAAGCAGTTAAAGAAGGAGCTTCTAAAGAAGAAGCTGAAGAAATCAAAGCTAAACTTGAAGAAGTTGGAGCTAACGTTGAAGTTAAGTAATGTTAGTTAAAAAAAGAAGCTCGCTATAATAGCGGGCTTTTTTTTCCTAAAGTGTATGAGGCTTAAGAAGCATCTAGTTACAATCAGTCCAGTAGGAAATGGCTTTTTTTGAAACCATCTTTTGTTAGGTTAATTATGTGAGAAGATTTGGTGGGGTCAGCTAACTGTATGTGATAGCTTAAAAGTCATCTACGCTTTTTTTAATTCATTGCAAGAATAGCTTGCTTTGCAATTAATCCTCAAGTAGTCTTCCTTATATAAATTCTCCTAAGGAGGTGTTCGTATGACAGAACATTATTATTCCCGAACCCAGAATGTAAATAGCGATCCAAATTACTGGAATTTTACACTTAAAGGTAATACAATACGTTTTAAAACAGATAATGGGGTTTTCTCCAAAAGAGAAGTTGATTTTGGCTCTAGGCTATTAATTGAAACCTATACATTTCCAAAAATAGATGGAGATATTTTAGATGTGGGTTGTGGTTATGGTCCATTAGGTCTTTCTATTGCAAAAGCAAATCCAGATAGAATGGTTCATATGGTAGATGTTAATTTAAGAGCGATTGAATTAGCACAAGAAAATGCGCAACAAAATAGTATTGAAAATGTTCAAATTTATGAAAGTGATCGACTTCTTGATGTGAAAGGGACTAAGTTTGCGTCTATCTTAACAAATCCTCCGATTAGAGCAGGAAAAAAAGTAGTCCATGATATTTTTGAACAAAGCTATGAACATTTAGCAGCAAATGGTGAGCTTTGGGTAGTGATTCAAAAGAAGCAAGGAGCTCCATCGGCGATTGCAAAGTTAGAAGCGTTTTTTAAAGAGGTAAATATAGTAGAAAAGAAAAAAGGGTATTTTATAATTCAAGCAAAAAAGATTGACTAGTCCTTTTTGTTGTGATAGCATTGTATAATGCCAATATAATATTTTTCTGAAACTCACAATTTTATCCATCTTATTGTATAAAATTGGTGTAAGAAGGAAAAACTAACAGAATAATATTAGAAATATGAAAATGTGGTTTTTTGATTGGAAAACCCTTTTTCTTTTTGTCTTATAAAAACAGGCTTTTAAGCCTATTTTATAAGATGTTAATAGATGTACTATAACGTTTGATTTGAGGGGTGAATCAGTTGACAGGTCAACTTGTTCAGTATGGACGACACCGCCAGCGGAGAAGCTACGCACGTATTAGTGAGGTTTTAGAATTACCAAATCTTATTGAAATCCAAACCTCTTCCTATCAATGGTTTTTAGATGAGGGATTGCGAGAAATGTTCCAGGACATTTCACCTATTGAAGATTTTACTGGCAATTTATCACTTGATTTCATTGATTACAGCTTAGGTGATCCTAAGTATTCAGTGGAAGAATCGAAAGAGCGAGATGTTACATATTCTGCACCTTTGCGTGTGAAGGTCCGTCTTGTGAATAAAGAAACAGGAGAAGTAAAAGACCAAGATGTATTCATGGGTGATTTCCCGCTTATGACTGAAACTGGTACTTTTGTTATTAATGGTGCGGAACGTGTTATCGTTTCTCAGTTAGTACGTTCTCCAAGTGTATATTATAATGGGAAACTCGATAAAAACGGGAAAAAAGGATTTACCGCAACGGTTATTCCTAACCGTGGAGCATGGCTAGAGTATGAAACAGATGCAAAGGATGTTGTATATGTACGTATTGACCGTACACGTAAACTTCCGGTTACTGTTCTGTTGCGTGCATTAGGATTCGGTTCTGATCAGGAGATTCTTGAACTGATTGGTGACAACGAATATTTACGCAATACTTTAGAAAAGGATAACACTGAAGGAACAGACAAAGCGCTACTAGAAATTTATGAGCGTCTGCGTCCTGGTGAACCGCCTACTGTTGAAAACGCAAAAAGTCTATTGGTATCAAGATTCTTTGATCCAAAAAGATATGATCTTGCAAATGTAGGACGCTATAAAATTAATAAAAAGCTTCATATAAAAAATAGATTGTTTGGTCAACGCCTGGCAGAAACACTAGTGGACCCTGAAACAGGAGAAATCATTGCTGAAAAAGGAACACTTCTAGATCGCCGTGCACTTGATCGTATTATTCCAAATCTAGAAAACAATATCGGATTTAAAAAACTAAGCCCTTATGGTGGTGTTTTAGAGGATGATGTTGTTGTTCAATCGGTAAAAATTTACTCACCATTGGATGAGGGAGATAAAGAAATTAATGTTATTAGTAATGCATATGTAGAAGAAGCTGTGAAAAACATCTCTCCTGCAGATATTATTGCTTCCATCAGTTATTTCTTTAACTTATTACATGGTGTTGGTTTAACAGATGATATTGACCATTTAGGTAACAGACGTTTACGCTCTGTAGGTGAATTGTTACAAAACCAATTCCGTATTGGTTTATCTAGAATGGAGCGTGTTGTTCGCGAAAGAATGTCTATTCAAGATACGAATACGATTACGCCGCAACAACTAATCAACATTAGACCTGTTATTGCATCCATTAAAGAATTCTTTGGAAGCTCTCAGCTTTCTCAATTTATGGACCAAACAAATCCATTGGCTGAATTGACCCATAAACGTCGTCTTTCTGCCTTAGGACCTGGTGGTTTAACAAGAGAACGCGCAGGAATGGAAGTTCGTGACGTTCACTATTCTCACTATGGCCGTATGTGTCCGATTGAAACACCTGAGGGACCAAATATTGGTTTGATTAACTCTTTATCTTCTTATGCAAAAGTGAATAGATTCGGGTTTATTGAAACACCATATCGACGTGTTGATCCTGAAACAGGTAAAGTATCATCAAGAATTGATTATTTAACTGCTGATGAACAAGATAACTACGTTGTTGCCCAAGCAAACTCTCGTTTAGGAGAAGATGGTTCTTTCTTAGATGAAGATGTAGTTGCACGTTTCCGTGATGAGAACGTTGTTGTTAAGCGTGAGCGTATAGACTATATGGACGTTTCTCCAAAGCAGGTTGTATCTGCTGCGACAGCATGTATCCCATTCTTAGAAAACGATGACTCTAACCGTGCCTTGATGGGTGCGAACATGCAACGTCAAGCAGTACCTTTAATGCAACCAGAAGCTCCAAGAGTAGGAACTGGAATGGAGTACGTTTCAGGAAAAGACTCTGGTGCAGCGGTTATCTGTAAGCATCCTGGTATTGTTGAACATGTAGAAGCACGTGAAGTTTGGGTTAGACGTATTTCGGAAGTAGATGGTCAAGAGGTTAAAGGAAATCTTGATAAATATAAAATGCTTAAATTTGTTCGTTCAAACCAAGGTACATGCTATAACCAACGCCCAATTGTTGCTGTTGGAAACAAAGTAACAAAAGGGGAAGTTCTAGCAGATGGACCTTCTATGGAGCTTGGTGAATTAGCACTTGGTCGTAACGTATTAGTTGCCTTTATGACATGGGACGGATACAACTACGAGGATGCTATTATCATGAGCGAACGCTTAGTAAAAGATGATGTATATACTTCTATTCATATTGAAGAATATGAATCAGAATCTCGTGATACAAAGTTAGGGCCGGAAGAAATTACACGTGATATCCCGAATGTCGGGGAAGATGCATTACGCAACTTAGATGATCGCGGTATTATTCGCATCGGTGCAGAAGTGAAAGATGGAGATTTACTAGTTGGTAAAGTTACACCTAAAGGGGTAACAGAATTAACAGCTGAAGAACGTTTATTACATGCTATTTTTGGTGAAAAGGCTCGTGAAGTTCGTGATACAAGCTTACGTGTTCCGCATGGCGGTGGCGGTATAGTTCATGATGTTAAAGTCTTCAATAGAGAAGATGGAGACGAATTGCCACCAGGCGTTAACCAATTGGTACGTGTATATATTGTTCAAAAACGTAAAATCCATGAAGGCGATAAGATGGCTGGGCGTCACGGTAACAAAGGGGTTATCTCCCGTATTTTACCTGAAGAAGATATGCCATATTTACCAGACGGAACACCAGTTGATATCATGTTAAACCCACTAGGTGTTCCATCACGTATGAACATCGGTCAAGTATTAGAATTGCATCTTGGAATGGCTGCCAGAAGCCTGAACATCCATGTTGCATCCCCTGTATTTGATGGTGCTCGTGAGGAAGACGTATGGGAAACAATTAGAGAAGCTGGAATGGCACAAGATGCGAAAACAGTACTATATGACGGACGTTCAGGTGAACCTTTTGATAACCGTGTATCCGTTGGTGTTATGTATATGATTAAACTTGCCCACATGGTTGATGATAAACTACATGCTCGTTCTACTGGACCATATTCTTTAGTAACGCAACAACCACTAGGAGGAAAAGCTCAATTTGGTGGTCAGCGTTTTGGAGAGATGGAGGTTTGGGCGCTTGAAGCTTATGGAGCAGCTTATACTTTACAAGAAATTCTTACTGTTAAATCAGATGATGTTGTTGGTCGTGTGAAAACATATGAAGCAATTGTTAAAGGAGAGAACGTTCCAGAACCAGGTGTGCCAGAATCATTCCGCGTGTTAATGAAAGAGCTACAAAGCTTAGGGCTAGATGTAAAAATCTTATCTAGCACAGAAGAAGAAATCGAAATGAGAGACACAGAGGATGATGATGATATTCATCAAGCAGAATCTCTAACTATTGTTTCGGAAACGCAAGAGCCTGAGTCAGAAAAGGTAGGCATGCAAGAATAATAAAGTAATGTACATGGCCTGTCTAAAAACGAAAGGGTCAGACTCCACTACGAAGACATCTAGATAGAAGATCCTTTTATATCTTTTATAAATAGATTATTCACGTGAGGTCAGACCCTTTTGTGACGGCCTGTCTTTGATTATAAATGTTTTTAAGAAGTTCTAAGTAAGGCAAAAGCCTGAAGATCGAAAGGGAGGTAGGACCCTTGTTGGATGTTAATAATTTTGAATATATGAAAATAGGTCTAGCTTCACCAGACAAAATCCGTTCTTGGTCATTTGGTGAAGTCAAAAAGCCAGAAACAATTAACTATCGTACTTTAAAACCGGAAAAAGATGGCTTGTTCTGTGAGCGTATTTTTGGTCCTACAAAAGACTGGGAATGTCACTGTGGTAAATACAAGCGTGTTAGATATAAAGGCGTAGTTTGTGATCGATGTGGAGTGGAAGTTACTCGTGCAAAAGTTCGTCGTGAGCGTATGGGTCACATCGAATTAGCAGCTCCAGTTTCACATATTTGGTATTTTAAAGGAATCCCTAGCCGTATGGGACTTGTTTTAGATATGTCTCCACGTGCATTGGAAGAAGTTATTTATTTTGCTTCTTATGTAGTAACAGATCCAGGCGATACTGCTTTAGAGAAAAAACAACTTCTATCTGAAAAGGAATATAGAGCATACCGCGATAAATATGGTGTGAAATTCCAAGCTTCTATGGGAGCTGAAGCAATCAAAAAGCTACTATCTGATATTGATTTAAATAAAGATGTAGATGCACTAAAAGAAGAATTGAAAACTGCGCAAGGTCAAAGAAGAACTCGTGCCATTAAAAGACTAGAAGTATTAGAAGCGTTCCGTGGTTCTGGTAATGAGCCTTCTTGGATGATTCTTGATGTACTTCCAGTAATTCCTCCAGAATTGCGTCCAATGGTTCAATTGGATGGTGGACGTTTTGCAACATCTGACTTAAATGATTTATATCGTCGTGTTATTAACCGTAATAACCGTTTAAAAAGATTATTAGATTTAGGAGCACCAAGCATTATCGTTCAAAACGAAAAACGTATGCTTCAAGAAGCTGTTGATGCGTTAATCGATAATGGTCGTCGTGGACGTCCGGTAACTGGTCCTGGTAACAGACCGCTTAAATCTCTATCTCACATGCTAAAAGGGAAGCAAGGACGTTTCCGTCAAAACTTATTAGGAAAACGTGTTGACTATTCTGGACGTTCTGTTATTGTCGTTGGTCCTAACTTAAAGATGTATCAATGTGGCCTTCCTAGAGAAATGGCAATTGAATTGTTTAAGCCTTTTGTAATGAAAGAGTTAGTAGAAAAAGGAATTGCTCATAATATTAAATCTGCAAAGAGAAAAATCGAAAGACTTCAGCCTGAAGTGTGGGATGTGCTTGAAGAAGTAATTAAAGAGCATCCAGTATTGCTTAACCGTGCCCCAACTCTACATAGATTGGGAATCCAAGCGTTTGAACCAACTTTAGTAGAAGGCCGTGCGATTCGTCTTCATCCGCTAGTATGTACAGCATACAACGCTGACTTTGACGGAGACCAAATGGCTGTTCACGTTCCTTTATCTTCTGAAGCTCAAGCGGAAGCTCGTTTACTTATGCTTGCAGCTCAAAACATCTTGAACCCTAAAGATGGTAAACCAGTTGTTACTCCTTCTCAGGATATGGTATTAGGAAACTATTATCTAACATTAGAACGTGAAGGTGCAGTTGGAGAAGGTATGATCTTCAATGATACGAACGAAGCTGTTTTGGCATATCAAAATGGTTATGTACATTTACACACACGTGTAGCAGTACGCGCTAGCTCTTTAAACAATGAAACATTCACGGAAGAGCAAAATAAGCAATTGTTATTAACAACTGTTGGTAAGCTAGTATTCAATGAAATTTTACCAAAATCTTTCCCGTATATTAACGAACCAACTAAAACAAACTTAGAAGAAAAAACTCCTGAACGATACTTTGTAGAGCCAGGTGTAGATGTGCCAGCTGCTATTAAAGAGTTGCCAATCATAGAACCGTTTAAAAAGAAAATTTTAGGGAATATAATCGCTGAAGTATTTAAACGTTTCAAGATTACGGAAACTTCTAAGATGTTGGATAGAATGAAGGATCTAGGATTTAAGCATTCTACCAAAGCTGGTATTACTGTTGGTGTGGCCGACATCGTTGTATTAGGTGAAAAACAAGAAATTATCGATGAAGCACAAGGTAAAGTCGATAATGTCATGAAGCAATTTAGACGTGGATTAATCACAGAGGAAGAGCGTTATGATCGCGTAATTTCTATCTGGAGCGCAGCGAAAGATACAATTCAAGCGAAGCTAATGAAATCCTTAGATAAACGAAATCCTATCTTTATGATGAGTGACTCTGGTGCCCGTGGTAACGCATCTAACTTTACACAGCTTGCTGGTATGCGTGGTTTGATGGCCAACCCGGCTGGTAGAATTATTGAGTTACCGATTATTTCAAGTTTCCGTGAAGGATTAACGGTATTAGAGTACTTTATCTCTACTCACGGAGCACGTAAAGGTCTTGCTGATACAGCGTTAAAAACAGCAGACTCTGGTTACTTAACTCGTCGTCTAGTAGATGTAGCACAAGATGTCATTGTACGCGAAGATGATTGCGGCACAGATAGAGGATTGTTAGTTGCTGCTCTTAAAGAGGGTACAGAAATTATCGAATCTCTTGATGAGCGTTTAATTGGTAGATATGCAAGAAAATCAATTAAACATCCAGAAACGAATGAAGTTATTGTTCCTGAAAATGGACTTATCACAGAAGACTTAGCAGTAGAAATTGTAGAGGCGAATATCGAAGAAGTATGGATTCGTTCTGCATTTACATGTAATACACGTCATGGTGTATGTAAAAAATGTTATGGTCGCAACCTAGCAACAGGCCAAGAGGTGGAAGTAGGAGAAGCTGTTGGTATTATAGCGGCACAATCTATCGGGGAACCAGGTACACAGTTAACAATGCGTACATTCCATACAGGTGGAGTTGCAGGGGACGATATCACACAAGGTTTACCTCGTATTCAGGAGATATTTGAAGCTCGTAATCCAAAAGGGCAAGCAGTTATTACTGAAATGGCAGGGGTAATTGTTGGTATCAATGAAGGCAGAGACCGTCAACATGAAATTGTTGTTCAAGGTGAATTAGAAACTAGAACATATACTGCTCCTTACACAGCAAGATTGAAAGTTAAGATCGATGATGTTGTAGAACAAGGACAAGAATTAACAGAGGGTTCTATTGATCCGAAAGAATTAATTAAAGTGAAAAACGTTACAGCAGTACAAGAGTATCTACTTCGCGAAGTACAAAAAGTATATCGTATGCAAGGGGTAGAAATTGGGGATAAACACGTAGAAGTAATGGTTCGCCAAATGTTACGTAAAATCAGAGTAGTGGATGCTGGTGAGACAGATGTATTACCAGGTACACTATTAGATATTCACCAATTTACTGATGCTAACGCAAAAGCTTTAAGAGAAGGTAAGCTTCCAGCAACAGGTAGACCAGTATTGCTTGGTATTACAAAAGCATCTCTTGAAACTGATTCATTCTTATCGGCTGCATCGTTCCAAGAAACTACAAGAGTTCTGACAGATGCTGCTATTAAAGGAAAACGTGATGAATTACTAGGATTAAAAGAGAATGTAATTATTGGTAAATTAGTTCCAGCTGGAACTGGTATGCCAAGATACAGACATGCTGAACCTATTACAGCAGAAGAACTAACAGAAGAGTCAATTACTGTAGAGTAATTAGCGATAAAGCATTTATTTTAGAAAAAAGAAAGTGGTTAATACGAGGATTATCGATTCTATCATTTAGGAAAGAGTCGATAATCCTCGTAAACCATAACTTTTAGGAATATCTATTAAAGTTTTTCAGGAAAATAATTGACATCTAATTTTATAGATGATACTATATCAAAGGTGCTCCTATTTCACCTGTTGCTTTGGAGGATATAAAAATGTCTTATGAAAAAGTACTACAGGCAAGTAAGATAGTAGTAGGAACAAAGCAAACAGTAAAAGCGTTAAAAAAAGGAATAGCGACAGAGGTTATTGTTGCTGAAGATGCTGATCCAATATTAATTAGAAAAGTATCTGAAATAGCCAAAGAAGTTAATGTTCCCATTATACTTGTTGAATCCATGAAGAAGCTAGGCGAATCATGTGGAATAGAAGTAGGCGCAGCAACTGTTGCCATAATTAATTAAAACTGTTTTTATGGAAAATACCATGAAAACTTTGTTTTTGCCCTAATATGAACCACCTGGATGTGTGGGCTTCAAACATAAAGGAAGGGAGGAAAAAGAAATGCCTACAATTAACCAATTAGTACGCAAACCTCGTCAATCTGCTGAAGAGAAGTCGAAGTCTCCTGCGTTAAACAAAGGTTATAACAGTTTCAAAAAAGCACAAACAAACGTATCTTCACCTCAAAAACGTGGGGTATGTACTCGTGTTGGTACAATGACACCGAAAAAACCAAACTCTGCATTACGTAAATATGCACGTGTTCGTTTAACAAATGGTATCGAAGTAACAGCATACATTCCTGGTATTGGTCACAACCTACAAGAACACAGTGTTGTACTAATCCGTGGAGGACGTGTAAAAGACTTACCGGGGGTACGTTATCATATCGTACGCGGTGCTCTAGATACTGCTGGTGTTAACAACCGTATGCAAGGTCGTTCTAAATACGGTACTAAAAAACCAAAAGCAGCTAAAAAATAATAAATTTGATTTTATAGCATAATTGAAAGGAGGAAATCAAATGCCACGTAAAGGTCCTGTAGCAAAAAGAGACGTGTTACCAGATCCGATATACAATTCTAAGCTTGTATCTCGTTTAATCAATAAAATGATGATCGATGGTAAAAGAGGAAAAGCACAAGCTATTCTATATTCAGCATTCGAAATCGTTGCTGAGCGTTCTGGAAAAGAAGCGATTGAAGTATTTGATCAAGCATTAAAGAATATCATGCCAGTTCTTGAAGTAAGAGCACGCCGTGTTGGTGGTTCTAACTATCAAGTTCCAGTGGAGGTTCGTCCTGAAAGACGTACAACTTTAGGTCTTCGCTGGTTAGTTAACTATGCTCGTCTTCGCGGTGAGAAAACAATGGAAGAGAGACTAGCTAACGAAATCCTAGATGCAGCAAACAACACTGGTGCATCTGTGAAAAAGCGTGAAGATACACACAAAATGGCTGAAGCAAACAAAGCGTTTGCTCACTATCGTTGGTAAGATTATAATTCATAAAAATACTTTCAATATGAAAGGAGAAAGACCAAATGGCAAGAGAGTTCTCCTTAGAAAACACTCGTAATATTGGTATCATGGCACATATCGATGCTGGTAAAACGACTACAACTGAGCGTGTACTTTATTACACTGGTCGTATCCACAAAATTGGTGAAACTCACGAAGGTGCATCTCAAATGGACTGGATGGAGCAAGAACAAGAGCGTGGAATTACCATTACATCAGCTGCAACAACTGCACAATGGAAAGGTAACCGTGTAAACATTATCGATACTCCAGGGCACGTAGACTTCACAGTTGAAGTTGAACGTTCTCTACGTGTACTTGATGGTGCTGTTGCAGTACTTGATGCTCAATCAGGTGTTGAGCCACAAACAGAAACAGTTTGGCGTCAAGCAACAACTTACGGTGTACCTCGTGTAGTATTCGTAAACAAAATGGATAAAATTGGGGCAGACTTCCTTTATTCATTAAAAACTTTACATGATCGTTTACAAGCAAACGCTCATGCAATCCAACTACCGATTGGTGCTGAAGATCAATTCGAAGGTATCATTGATTTAGTTGAAATGAAAGCGACTTTCTACGGAAATGACCTTGGTACAGATATTCAAGAACGTGAAATTCCAGAAGAGTACAAAGAGTTAGCTGATGAATACCATGAGAAATTGGTTGAAGCAGTAGCTGAACTTGATGAAGAACTTATGGAAAAATATCTTGGTGGTGAAGAAATCACTACTGATGAGTTAAAGGCTGCTATCCGTAAAGGTACAGTTAACGTTGAATTCTATCCAGTAATCTGTGGATCTGCTTTCAAAAACAAAGGTGTTCAAAAAATGCTTGATGCTGTAATCGAGTACTTACCATCACCATTAGATGTACCTGCAATTAAAGGTACAGCTCCTGATTCTGATGAAGTAATTGAAAAGCATTCAAGTGATGATGAACCATTTGCAGCTCTTGCGTTTAAAGTAATGACAGACCCATTTGTTGGTAAACTGACATTTTTCCGTGTATATTCTGGTACATTGAGCTCAGGTTCATATGTACAAAACTCTACAAAAGGCAAACGTGAGCGTGTAGGACGTATCCTACAGATGCATGCAAACAGCCGTCAAGAGATTACAGAAGTATATGCTGGTGATATCGCAGCAGCTGTAGGTTTAAAAGATACTACAACTGGAGATACTCTATGTGATGAAAAAGATTTAGTAATCTTAGAGTCCATGGAATTCCCAGAACCAGTTATCGAATTGTCTATCGAGCCAAAATCAAAAGCTGACCAAGACAAAATGACAACTGCTCTACAAAAATTACAAGAAGAAGATCCAACATTCCGTGCACATACTAACCAGGAAACTGGTCAGGTTATCATTGCAGGTATGGGTGAACTTCACTTAGATATTCTTGTAGACCGTATGCGTCGTGAATTCAAGGTTGAGGCTAATGTTGGTGCTCCTCAGGTTGCTTATCGTGAAACATTCCGTTCTTCTGCAGCAGTTGAAGGGAAATTCACTCGTCAATCTGGTGGTCGTGGACAATATGGTCACGTTTGGATTGAGTTTGCACCAAACGAAGAAGGTAAAGGATTCGAATTTGAAAATGCTATCGTCGGTGGTGTTGTTCCTCGTGAATACATTGCTCCAGTTCAAGCTGGTCTAGAAGATGCATTACAAAGAGGAGTACTTGCTGGTTATCCATTGGTAGATATCAAAGCTAAATTATTTGATGGATCATACCATGATGTTGACTCATCTGAAATGGCGTTCAAAATCGCTGCTTCAATGGCATTGAAAAATGCAGCATCTAAATGTAATCCTGTAATTCTTGAGCCTGTTATGAAAGTAGAAGTTATCATTCCGGAAGAATACATGGGTGATATCATGGGTAACATTACTTCACGTCGTGGACGTGTTGAAGGTATGGAAGCTCGTGGTAACGCACAAGTAGTTCGTGCAATGGTTCCACTTTCTGAAATGTTTGGTTATGCTACGACATTACGTTCAAGCACGCAAGGTCGTGGGGTATTCTCAATGGTGTTCGATCATTATGAAGAAGTACCAAAATCAATCTCTGAAGAGATCATCAAAAAAAATAAAGGGTAATTGTTGATTTTACCTTTTTAATGAAGTATAACTACTATGTAAGCAATAAAGCTGTGATGAATATTCACAGCTCTATAAAAATACTTAATTTTTTTAAAATCAAAGGAGGATTTTCCTAATGGCAAAAGCTAAATACGATCGTTCTAAGCCACACGTAAATATTGGAACTATTGGTCACGTTGACCATGGTAAAACTACATTAACAGCTGCTATCACAACTGTACTTTCTAAAGTGGGTGGCGGTGAAGCACGCGGATATGATCAAATCGACGCTGCTCCAGAAGAGCGCGAGCGTGGAATTACAATCTCAACTGCACACGTTGAGTATGAAACAGCTACTCGTCACTATGCACACGTTGACTGCCCAGGACATGCTGACTATGTTAAAAACATGATCACTGGTGCTGCTCAAATGGATGGCGGTATCTTAGTAGTATCAGCTACTGATGGTCCTATGCCACAAACTCGTGAGCACATTCTTCTTTCTCGTCAAGTTGGTGTACCTCACTTAGTAGTATTCTTAAACAAATGTGATATGGTTGATGATGAAGAACTATTAGAATTAGTAGAAATGGAAGTACGTGACCTATTATCAGAATATGAATTCCCTGGTGATGATATTCCTGTAATCAAAGGTTCAGCTCTTAAAGCTCTTGAAGGTGAAGCTGCTTGGGAAGAAAAAATCACTGAGCTTATGGCTGCAGTTGACGAATATATCCCAACACCAACTCGTGATACTGACAAACCATTCATGATGCCAGTTGAGGATGTATTCTCTATCACTGGTCGTGGTACAGTTGCTACTGGTCGTGTTGAGCGTGGACAAGTTAAAGTTGGTGACGTTGTAGACATCATCGGTTTAGCTGAAGAGAAAAAATCAACTACTGTAACTGGTGTTGAAATGTTCCGTAAATTACTTGATTATGCTGAAGCTGGAGATAACATCGGTGCACTTCTTCGTGGGGTTGCTCGTGAAGATATCCAACGTGGTCAAGTATTAGCAAAACCAGGTACTATTACTCCACACGTAAAATTCAAAGCTGAAGTTTACGTATTATCAAAAGAAGAAGGTGGACGTCATACTCCATTCTTCACAAACTACCGTCCTCAGTTCTACTTCCGTACAACTGACGTAACTGGTATTTGTAACTTACCTGAAGGTGTAGAAATGGTTATGCCTGGCGATAACATCGAAATGGATGTTGAATTAATTTCTTCTATCGCTATTGAAGAAGGAACTAAATTCTCAATCCGTGAAGGTGGACGTACAGTAGGCGCTGGTGTAGTTGCTACTATCGTTGAGTAATAACATTTAAAAAAACAAGCTGATTCGTCAGCTTGTTTTTTTGCGCTTAAAAGTAAGTAATCTATGAAAAGAATACTAGGATCAAATAAGTAAGTTAAACAACTCCTTTATTAGAATGAAAGGTATTTAATGTAATAATAAGTATAAGTGTTTACTATTGAAATAATTAGCTATAATAGATAAAAGTATTTATATAGAAGGAAATAGATTTTCCATAATCTTTCTATTTAAACAGCAATCCATTTTTGTTAGAATAAAAAAGTCGCAAAATGATTGGTTCGATTGAAAGATCATTAGCGTCTAATTGACTGACTATTGTACATTGGGTTGAAATATCAGCTTAGAATATGTATAATAATCTGAGTGTACTAAAACGAAAGAAAAATAATAAATGTTGTTGCTTTTCTAGGCGTTTTTATGTATAATAGACAATGTTGGTCTTTGACTGCGATGATGCGGGAGGTTGCTGACACACCCGGCCGCTTTGCCATGGCGAGTGTGTGGGAAATTCCTGCGGAGAATGTCTATTCTAAAATAGGCGAAAAGGAGGGAAAATAATGGCAAAACAAAAAATTCGTATTCGTTTAAAAGCGTATGATCATAGAATTTTAGATCAATCAGCAGAGAAAATCGTTGAAACTGCAAAACGTTCTGGTGCTGCTGTATCTGGACCGATTCCGTTACCAACAGAAAAGTCTATATACACTATCCTACGTGCGGTTCATAAATATAAAGATTCTCGTGAACAATTTGAAATGCGTACGCATAAACGTCTAATCGACATCGTGAACCCAACTCCACAAACAGTTGATTCACTAATGCGTCTGGATTTACCATCAGGTGTAGATATCGAAATTAAATTATAATTGAAATAAACATTTAAACTATCAGGAGGTGTGACTTAAATGACCAAAGGAATCTTAGGAAGAAAAATAGGTATGACTCAAGTATTTGCTGAAAATGGCAACCTTATCCCTGTAACAGTAGTTGAAGCTGCTGAGAATATTGTTCTTCAAAAGAAAACTGTTGAAGCTGATGGCTATACAGCAGTTCAAATCGGTTTTGAAAACAAACGTGAAAAGTTAGCTAATAAACCTGAACAAGGGCATGTTGCTAAAGCAAGTACTGCTCCTAAGCGCTTCGTTCGTGAATTCAGAGATGTTAGCGTGGATGAGTATGAGGTTGGTCAAGAAGTCAAAGTAAGTATTTTCGCAGAAGGCGATGTAGTAGATGTAACAGGTATCTCTAAAGGGAAAGGTTTCCAAGGTTCAATCAAGCGCCATGGACAATCACGTGGACCAATGGCTCACGGATCTCGTTATCATCGTCGCCCAGGTTCAATGGGACCTGTTGCACCAAACCGTGTATTTAAAGGGAAAGCATTACCTGGTCGTATGGGTGGAGAACAAATCACAGTTCAAAACTTAGAAATCGTTAAAGTAGATACAGAACGCAATCTTCTATTAATTAAAGGTAATGTACCTGGAGCAAGAAAAGCTTTATTAAAAATCAAAACTGCTGTTAAAGCATAATTATTAATCTGGAAAGGAGGAAATAAGAATGCCTAAAGTTGCATTATTCAACCAAGACGGTACGCAAGCTGGAGATATCGAATTAAATGAATCAGTATTTGGTATCGAGCCTAACAATCATGTTTTATTTGAAGCTGTTGTTATGCAAAGAGCTTCATTACGTCAAGGAACTCATAAAACTAAAATTCGTTCTGAGGTTGCTGGTGGTGGACGTAAGCCATGGCGCCAAAAGGGTACAGGACGTGCACGTCAAGGATCTATCAGATCTCCACAATGGCGTGGTGGTGGAACAGTATTTGGACCAGTTCCACGTAGCTATAGCTACAAACTACCTAAAAAGGTTCGTAGACTAGCAATTAAATCTGCATTATCTGCTAAAGTATTAGAAGAAAATATTTTAGTATTACAAAGCCTTGCTTTTGATGCACCTAAAACGAAAGAATTCAAAGCGGTACTAGGTAATCTTTCTGTTGAAAAGAAAGCATTAATCGTTACAGCTGATCTTGATGAGAACGTAGCATTATCTGCTCGTAACATCCCGGGGGTAACAGTTGTTACTGCTACTGGAATTACAGTTTTAGATGTTTTAAACCATGATAAATTAATCATGACAAAAGCAGCGGTTGAAAAAGTAGAGGAGGTGCTTGCATAATGGATGCACGCGATACGATTAAGCGCCCCGTTATCACTGAACGTTCTACTGATTTAATGGTTGACAAAAAATACACGTTTGAAGTTGATGTAAGAGCTAATAAAACTCAAGTTAAAGATGCAGTTGAAGAAATCTTTGGCGTTAAAGTTGAAAAAGTAAACATCATGAACTATAAAGGTAAATTCAAACGTATGGGACGTTTTGGTGGATACACAAACAAACGTCGTAAGGCAATTGTTAAATTAACAGCTGACAGCAAAGAAATCGAATTCTTTGAAGCTTAATAATAATATTTAGAAGAGGAGGGAACACAAATGGCGATTAAAAAATATAAACCTACCTCCAATGGTCGACGTAACATGACGTCTTCTGACTTTAGTGAAATCACTACAAGTACTCCAGAAAAGTCATTGCTTGCTCCTTTACACAGAAAAGGCGGCCGTAATAACCAAGGTAAGTTAACTGTTCGTCATCAAGGTGGAGGTCATAAGCGTCAATATCGTGTTATCGATTTTAAACGTGACAAAGATGGCATTCCAGGACGCGTTGCTACAATTGAGTATGATCCAAACAGATCTGCTAACATCGCGCTAATCAATTATGTAGATGGTGAAAAACGCTACATTCTTGCACCTAAAAATTTAGAAGTTGGATTAGAAGTTATGTCAGGACCTGAGGCTGATATCAAGCCGGGTAATGCATTACCACTTGCTAACATTCCAGTTGGTACAGTAATCCACAACATCGAGTTAAAGCCAGGTAAAGGTGGACAATTAGTTCGCTCTGCTGGAACAAGCGCTCAAGTGCTTGGTAAAGAAGGTAAATACGTACTTGTACGTTTAAACTCTGGTGAAGTTCGTTTAATCCTTGCTACATGCCGTGCTTCTATCGGTCAAGTTGGTAATGAACAACACGAACTAATCAACATTGGTAAAGCAGGTCGTAATCGTTGGTTAGGTAAACGCCCAACTGTACGTGGATCTGTAATGAACCCTAATGACCATCCACATGGTGGTGGTGAAGGACGCGCTCCAATCGGACGTAAATCACCAATGTCTCCTTGGGGTAAACCAACACTTGGTTACAAAACGCGTAGCAAGAAGAATAAATCTGATAAATTTATTGTACGTAGCCGTAAAAAATAACGGGGTTGAACTACGGTTCAATGATAGAACCGTAGAACAATCACGAAGGGAGGTTCCATTATGGGTCGCAGCTTAAAAAAAGGACCTTTTGTTGATGATCATTTACTAACAAAGATCGAAAAATTAAGTGATAGTGATAAGAAGCAAGTTGTTAAAACTTGGTCTCGTCGTTCTACGATCTTCCCACAATTCATCGGTCAAACAATCGCTGTTTATGATGGTCGTAAACATGTGCCAGTTTATGTTACTGAAGACATGGTAGGTCACAAACTTGGAGAATTTGCTCCAACTCGTACTTACAAAGGTCATGCAAGTGACGATAAGAAAACAAGACGTTAATGAGAGGAGGGCATTCCAATGCAAGCAAAAGCTGTTGCAAATACAGTTCGTATTGCTCCTCGTAAAGCTCGTTTAGTCGTAGATTTAATTCGAGGAAAGCAAGTTGGTGAAGCGGTAGCTATTTTGAAGTTAACTCCAAAGGCAGCTTCTCCAATCGTAGAGAAAGTTCTAAAATCTGCTGTTGCTAATGCAGAGCATAACTACGAAATGGATATTAATAACCTAGTGGTTGAGCAAGCATATGTTAATGAGGGACCAACTCTAAAGAGATTTCGTCCACGTGCACAAGGTCGTGCAAGTCAAATTAACAAACGCACTAGCCATATTACTATCGTTTTATCAGAAAAGAAGGAGGGGTAATTAGTGGGTCAAAAAGTAAATCCAGTCGGTTTACGTGTTGGGATCATTCGTGACTGGGAATCTAAATGGTTCGCAGGTAAAGACTATGCTGATCTTTTACACGAAGACCTAAAGGTACGTGAGTATATTACAAAACGCCTAAGCGATGCTTCTGTTTCTAAAGTAGAAATCGAGCGTGCAGCAAACCGCTTAAATGTTACTATCCACACTGCTAAACCAGGTATGGTTATTGGTAAAGGTGGTACAGAAGTTGAAGCTTTACGTAAAGCTCTTAACTCACTTACTGGCAAACGTGTACACATCAATATCTTAGAAATTAAAAGAGCAGACATGGATGCTAAACTAGTTGCTGAGAACATTGCTCGTCAATTAGAAAATCGTGTTTCCTTCCGTCGTGCTCAAAAACAAGCGATCCAACGCTCAATGCGCTCTGGAGCTAAAGGTATTAAAACAATGGTATCAGGTCGTCTAGGTGGCGCAGATATCGCACGTTCAGAGTCTTATAGCGAAGGAACTGTTCCATTGCACACTCTACGCGCAGATATCGATTATGCAACTGCTGAAGCTGATACAACTTATGGTAAATTAGGTGTAAAAGTTTGGATCTATCGTGGAGAGATCCTTCCAACGAAGAAGAAAACTGAGGAAGGAGGCAAATAATATGTTACTACCTAAACGTGTAAAATATCGTCGTGTACACCGTGGTAAAATGCGTGGTCAAGCAAAAGGTGGTACAGAAGTTGCATTCGGTGAATATGGTCTACAATCTTTAGAAGCTTCTTGGATTACAAACCGTCAAATCGAATCTGCTCGTATTGCAATGACACGTTATATGAAACGTGGCGGTAAAGTTTGGATTAAAATTTTCCCACATAAGCCTTACACTGCTAAGCCTCTAGAAGTCCGAATGGGTTCCGGTAAGGGTGCTCCTGAAGGTTGGGTTGCAGTAGTTAAGCCTGGAAAAATATTGTTCGAAGTTGCTGGTGTATCTGAAGAGATCGCTCGTGAAGCACTTCGTCTTGCAGCGCACAAACTTCCTGTTAAATGTAAGTTTGTAAAACGTGAAGAAATTGGTGGTGAAACTAATGAAAGCTAATGAAATTCGTGACCTTACCACTGCTGAAATTGAACAAAAAGTTAAATCCTTAAAAGAAGAGCTTTTCAACCTTCGCTTTCAATTAGCGACTGGACAACTTGAAAATACAGCTCGCATTCGTGAAGTACGCAAAGCGATCGCTCGAATGAAAACTGTCATTCGTGAGAGAGAAATCGGCGTCAATAATCGATAAGTTGAGAGGAGGTTCGTAGAATGAGCGAACGCAATCAACGCAAAGTCTATACTGGTCGTGTTGTATCTGATAAAATGGATAAAACCATTACAGTTGTTGTTGAAACATACAAAAAACACCCACTATACGGCAAACGCGTGAAATACTCTAAGAAGTATAAAGCTCATGATGAGCAAAACACAGCAAAAACTGGCGATATCGTACGTATTATGGAAACTCGCCCATTATCAGCTACAAAACGTTTCCGTCTTGTAGAAGTAGTAGAAAAAGCAGTTATTATATAATTGTTCGGAATTAAGCATCCCGAAGGGAGGTTACACACATGATTCAACAAGAATCACGTTTGAAAGTTGCTGACAACTCTGGTGCTCGTGAAGTACTTACTATTAAAGTTCTTGGTGGTTCAGGACGTAAAACTGCAAACATCGGTGATATCATCGTTGTTACTGTGAAACAAGCAACACCAGGTGGCGTTGTTAAAAAAGGTGAAGTAGTAAAAGCAGTAGTCGTTAGAACTAAAAGTGGTGTTCGTCGTGCTGACGGTACTTACATTCGTTTCGATGAAAACGCATGTGTAATTATCCGTGATGATAAGAGTCCACGTGGAACACGTATCTTTGGACCAGTTGCACGCGAACTTCGCGACAATAACTTTATGAAGATTGTATCATTAGCTCCAGAAGTACTATAATATAAATTTTAATTGCCTTTAAGGAGGTGCGAAAAGATGCATGTAAAAAAAGGTGACAAAGTAATGGTCATCTCTGGTAAGGATAAAGGTAAAACAGGTGTTGTTCTTGCTGCATTCCCTAAGAAAGATCGTGTGATCGTTGAAGGGATTAATATTGTTAAGAAGCACTCTAAGCCATCCCAGTTGAATCCACAAGGTGGAATCAATGACCAGGAAGCCGCTATTCATGTATCCAACGTTATGCCTATCGACCCTAAAACTGGTGAACCTACTCGTGTAGGATCAAAAACGGTTGATGGTAAAAAAGTTCGCGTAGCGAAAAAATCCGGTGAAATTCTAGATAAATAGTTCAAATGAAGAAGGGAGGTACAATGAATGAACCGCCTAAAAGAAAAATTTGTTAAAGAAACTACTCCTGCTCTTATGAGCAAGTTCAATTATAAATCAGTTATGGAAGTTCCAAAACTGGAAAAAATCGTGGTTAACATGGGCGTTGGTGATGCTGTAGCGAATGCTAAAGCATTAGACGTTGCTGTTGAAGAATTAGCACAAATTACTGGTCAAAAACCATTAATCACTCGTGCGAAAAAATCAATCGCAGGTTTCCGTCTACGTGAAGGAATGCCAATCGGAGCAAAAGTTACTCTTCGTGGAGAACGCATGTATCAATTCCTTGATAAACTTGTATCTGTTTCTCTTCCACGTGTACGTGACTTCCGTGGTGTATCTAAAAAATCATTTGATGGTCGCGGTAACTACACTTTAGGTGTAAAAGAACAATTAATTTTCCCTGAAATTGATTACGATAAAGTAAACAAAGTAAGAGGAATGGATATTGTTATTGTTACAACTGCAAACACAGATGAAGAAGCTCGTGAACTGTTAACTCAATTTGGAATGCCGTTCCAAAAGTAATCTCTAATTAGAGGGAGGCGAAGATGTGGCTAAGAAGTCAATGATTGCGAAACAAAAACGCACGCCTAAATATAAAGTACAAGAATACACACGTTGCGAACGTTGTGGTCGTCCACATTCTGTGTACCGTAAATTTAAGCTTTGCCGTATTTGTTTCCGCGAATTAGCGTATAAGGGACAAATTCCTGGTGTGAAAAAAGCTAGCTGGTAAAACCCGATATTGGGAAGGAGGTAAATACAAATGGTTATGACAGATCCAATTGCAGATTTGCTTACAAGAATCCGTAATGCGAATATGGTTCGTCACGAAAAATTAGAAGTTCCTGCTTCTAACATCAAAAAAGAGATCGCCGAAATTTTAAAGCGTGAAGGTTTTGTACGTGATGTAGAATATATCGAAGACAACAAACAAGGTATTATCCGCATTTTCTTAAAATACGGTTCAAGCAACGAGCGTGTAATAACTGGACTTAAAAGAATTAGTAAACCTGGTCTTCGTGTTTATGCGAAAGCAACAGAAGTACCTCGTGTATTAAACGGTCTTGGAATTGCATTAGTTTCTACTTCTCAAGGAGTACTTACTGATAAAGAAGCTCGTGCGAAACAAGTTGGCGGAGAAGTATTAGCATACGTTTGGTAATAATAGGTTTAATGAATGGAGGTGCAACTAAATGTCTCGTGTAGGTAAAAAACCAATCGAAGTACCAGCAGGCGTTACAGTTACTATTGATAAAAGTACTGTAACGGTGAAAGGTCCTAAAGGTGAATTAACTCGTACTTTTAATTCTGATATTGCGATCAACTTAGAAGAAAACGTGATTAATGTAACTCGTCCTTCAGATGTGAAGGAACATCGTGCATTACATGGAACAACTCGCGCATTGTTATCAAACATGGTTGAGGGTGTTTCAAAAGGCTTTGAAAGAGGTCTTGAATTAATCGGTGTCGGGTACCGTGCTCAAAAACAAGGAAGCAAACTTGTGTTGAACGTAGGTTACTCTCATCCAGTAGAAATCGAACCAGAAGCTGGTATTGAAATCGAAGTACCATCTGCTACGAAAGTAGTTGTAAAAGGAACTAGTAAAGAGCGTGTTGGAGCACTTGCTGCTAACATCCGTGATGTTCGCCCACCAGAACCTTATAAAGGTAAAGGTATCCGTTATGAAGGCGAATATGTACGTAGAAAAGAAGGTAAAACTGGTAAGTAATGCCGCATAGGTAAACGAAAGGAGTGACCTAAATGATTACGAAGGCTGATAAAAATCAAGTCCGTAGAAAAAGACACGCACGTGTGCGTTCTAAACTTAGCGGAACTGAAGCTCGTCCTCGTTTAAATGTGTTCCGTTCAAACAAACACATTTACGCTCAACTAATTGATGATGTTAAAGGTGTAACAATCGCAAGTGCATCTTCATTAGATAAAGAGCTTAACCTTGAATCTACTGGTAATTTAGAAGCTGCAGTTAAGATCGGTGAATTAGTAGCGAAACGTGCAGTAGAAAAAGGAATTAAATCAGTAGTATTTGACCGCGGAGGATATTTATATCATGGTCGCGTTAAAGCTTTAGCTGATGCTGCTCGTGAGAACGGCCTAGAATTTTAATAGACAAAGGAGGGACATAAAAAGATGCGTCGTATTGATCCAAACAAACTTGAACTTGAAGAACGCGTAGTTACAGTTAACCGTGTAGCGAAAGTTGTTAAAGGTGGACGTCGTTTTCGTTTCTCTGCTCTAGTAGTAGTTGGGGACAAAAATGGTAACGTTGGTTTTGGTACTGGTAAAGCTCAAGAAGTACCAGATGCTATTCGCAAAGCGGTTGAAGATGCGAAGAAAAATCTTATTGAAGTACCAATGGTTGGTACAACAATTCCACACGAAATTATCGGACATTTCGGAGCTGGTGAAATCCTATTAAAGCCTGCTTCAGAAGGTACTGGGGTTATCGCTGGTGGTCCAGTACGTGCTGTGCTTGAACTAGCTGGTGTAGCTGATATCTTATCTAAGTCATTAGGTACAAACACACCAATTAACATGGTTCGTGCTACTTTAGACGGTTTAAAACAATTAAAACGTGCTGAAGACGTAGCAAAGTTACGTGGAAAATCAGTAGAAGAACTGTTAGGATAAGGAGGGAAATTAGATGGCAAACAAACTGGAAATTACCCTCACTAAAAGCGTAATTGGTCGTCCGCAAGACCAACGCGAAACAGTTAAAGCTTTAGGATTACGTAAAGTAAATCAAACAGTTGTTCAACAAGATAATGCTGCTATTCGCGGTATGATCAATAAAGTATCACATCTTGTAACTGTATCAGAAAATTAAAAATCATTCTTCTTCAAATAAGGAGGTGCCAAAATGAAACTTCATGAATTAAAACCTGCAGAAGGTTCTCGTCAAGAACGCAAACGCAAAGGGCGCGGTATCGGTTCAGGTAATGGTAAAACTGCTGGTAAAGGTCATAAAGGTCAAAATGCACGTTCAGGTGGGGGTGTAAGACCAGGATTCGAAGGTGGTCAAACTCCTTTATTCCGTCGTTTACCAAAACGTGGTTTTACTAATATCAACCGTAAAGAATACGCTATTGTTAATTTAGATACTCTAAATCGTTTTGAAGATGGAACTGAAGTAACTCCAGAACTTCTTATCGAAACAGGAGTTGTTAGTAACGAGAGAGCAGGAATTAAAATTCTTGCAAAAGGCAACGTAGAGAAAAAGCTTACTGTTAAAGCTCACAAATTCTCCTCTGCTGCTAAGGAAGCTATTGAAGCTGCCGGCGGTCAAACAGAGGTGATCTGATGTTTAAGACAATCTCCAATTTTATGCGCGTGGGTGAAATAAGACGAAAAATCATATTCACCCTATTAATGTTGATTATATTTCGTTTAGGTACTTTTATTCCTGTACCTTATGTAAATGCAGACTTCTTAAAAGCACAAGATGCTTTCAGTGCCTTCGGAATTTTAAATACTTTCGGTGGTGGGGCACTTAAAAACTTTTCTATTCTTGCAATGGGGATCATGCCATATATTACAGCATCCATTATTGTAAGCTTATTACAAATGGATGTTGTTCCAAAATTTACGGAATGGTCAAAGCAGGGTGAGGCTGGGCGTAGAAAGCTGACACAATTTACGCGTTACTTTACAATCGTTCTAGCTCTTATCCAAGGCTTTGGTATGTCATATGGTTTTAATAATCTTGCAGGTGGTGCACTGATTACAAAACCTGGATTTGCATCCTATCTAGTTATTTCTATTGTATTAACAGCAGGAACTGCCTTTTTAATGTGGTTAGGTGAACTAATTACTTCTAAAGGTGTTGGAAATGGTATATCTATTATCATTTTTGCTGGTATTGCTGCAGGAATTCCTTCAATGGCTAATCAAATCTATGCACAGCAGTTTGACAATCCAGGTGATCAATTATTTCTCAATATTGTAAAGCTAGCTTTAATTATTATAGCTGTCGTTGCAATTGTAGTTGGGGTAATTTTTATCCAGCAAGCTCTTAGAAAGATACCGATTCAATATGCAAAAAGAATGGTAAATGGTAATAGCAGCGCAGGCGGACAATCAACACATTTACCGTTGAAAGTAAACTCTGCTGGTGTTATTCCAGTTATCTTTGCAGTTTCCTTCTTGGTAACTCCAAGAACAATTGCATCGTTCTTACCGCAAAATGACGTTACTTCCTGGATACAAAGAGTATTTGATTATACTCATCCAATAGGAATGATTATATATACAGTGTTAATTATTGCGTTTACTTATTTCTATGCTTTCATTCAGGTGAACCCAGAACAAGTTTCTGAAAACCTGAAGAAACAAGGTGGATATATCCCAGGTATTCGTCCTGGTAAAAGTACGCAAGAATATTTGTCACGTGTTCTATCTCGTTTAACATTAGTTGGAGCTCTATTCTTAGCCATTATTGCTATACTACCTGTATTTTTTATTAATATTGCAGGACTTCCACAATCTGCACAGATCGGTGGAACAAGTATTATAATTGTGGTTGGGGTTGCATTGGAGACAATGAAGCAATTAGAATCTCAACTAGTTAAACGACACTATAAAGGTTTTATTAAATAGTATAATTTAGGGGACGTTTGTCCCTTGAATTTTATGTAAGAGAACTTGAGGGGGAATACGCATGAATTTAGTCTTAATGGGGCTCCCTGGCGCAGGTAAAGGTACTCAAGCTGAGAAGATTGTCGAGAAATATGACATCCCTCATATCTCAACTGGCGACATGTTCCGTGCGGCTATGAAAGACGAAACAGAACTTGGACTTAAGGCAAAATCTTTTATGGATAAAGGTGAACTTGTACCTGATGAAGTTACAATCGGTATTGTTCGCGAAAGACTTAGCAAGGATGACTGTGAAAAAGGCTTTCTTTTAGATGGTTTTCCTCGTACTGTTCCTCAAGCAGAAGCTTTAGAAAATATTTTGTCTGATTTAAATAAGAAATTAGACTTTTGTATCAATGTTCAAGTGGATAAAGAGATCTTAATGGAGCGTTTAACAGGACGCCGCATTTGTAAAAGCTGTGGTGCAACCTATCATTTAGTATTTAATCCGCCATCTAAGCCAGATACTTGTGATCGTTGTGGCGGCGAATTATACCAACGTGCTGATGATAATGAAGCAACTGTTAAAAATCGCTTAGAAGTTAATATTAAGCAATCTAAACCATTACTTGATTTCTATGAGTCAAAAGGCTATCTTCGTAACATTAATGGTCAACAAGATATTAATAAAGTTTTCGTAGATCTTGATGCACTACTAAGTACTTTAAAATAAAAGTGACTTTTGCTTTGACTAATCTGTTATCTAGCATGGAAATGAATCAGAGATAATAAATAGAAGAATTGGGATGAAATGGCTGAGGAGTTTATTCCTAAACATGATGCATTTCCTTTTTTCAAAAGGTATAATAATTTTCATGGTTATATCTGTAACAAAAAAAGCATAACCGTGTTATTTTGACATGTTTATCTTCGTTAAAAGATTAATCAATTTAGATAATTGGTGCAGAGTATTTTGGATTTCATGGTAACTCCGCTTAAATTGCTTTTTTATCTAGTAGTGAAGAAGGTAATGTAACTATTATTCTTTCTATTATGACGATTGGTATTAGACCAGGTGTGCAAGTTGTCGAACGCTCTACGAAATCCTTTAAATACGAAATCTATGTGGCTTTTCAAGTGAAAACAAGTATGTAGTGGAAGATTTAAGGCTAGACTTTTGAAGGTGATTTATTTTTCTTGGAATTGTCTATACGTTGCATGCTTACTTCTATACGATAAGACACAAGCTGTTGATAGAATGTTCGTAAATCAAAGGAAAGATCATTTCTTTTCTATTAATGAATGATCTACCAAAGCTAAGTTTAGTTGGTAGCATTAAACTTATTATTATTTCTTCCCTATAAATATATTTTTTTATAATTAATAGCGGACGAAGTACCTATTCTTATGATATAATCAATTAGTTGCAGTTTAATGCAGTTTTATTATATTATAGGAGCAGTTCAGAGTAGTTTAATGTGCACGATCGTGTGACAAGAAGAGCTACACTTTGCTATATTAGTTAAGATGGATCTCGTATTTTTTATGGAAAGGAGAGATATTCGATGGCTAAAGACGATGTAATCGAAATTGAAGGCACAATCACTGAAACTTTGCCGAACGCCATGTTTAAGGTAGAATTAGAAAATGGTCATACTGTATTGGCTCACGTTTCTGGTAAAATCCGCATGCATTTCATCCGTATTTTACCTGGTGATAAAGTAACGGTTGAGTTATCTCCATATGACTTAACTCGCGGAAGAATTACTTACCGCTTTAAATAATCTGATTGCACTCCGTACTATCAAGGAGGTTAGGATAATGAAAGTTAGACCATCTGTTAAACCAATCTGCGAAAAATGTAAAGTTATCCGCAGACGTGGAAAAGTTATGGTTATCTGTGAAAACCCTAAACACAAACAAAAACAAGGTTAATAACAAGGAGGTGCGCATATAGATGGCACGTATTGCTGGTGTGGATATTCCACGTGAAAAACGTGTAGTAATATCTTTAACATACATTTACGGTATTGGAAAAAATACTGCACAACAAGTATTAGCAGAAGCAGGTGTTTCTGAAGATACACGCGTTCGTGATTTAACAGAAGATGAATTAAATAAAATTCGTGATATTATCGACCGCTTAAAAGTTGAAGGAGATCTACGTCGTGAGATTTCTCTAAACATTAAGCGTCTAATGGAAATTGGTTGTTACCGTGGTCTTCGTCACCGTCGTGGCTTACCAGTTCGCGGACAAAATACGAAAAACAACGCTCGTACACGCAAAGGTCCTCGTAAGACTGTAGCTAATAAGAAAAAATAATCGGTAAAGGAGGTACAATATAATGGCACGTAAAACTAATACACGTAAACGTCGTGTTAAAAAGAATATTGAGGCTGGTGTAGCTCATATTCGTTCTACTTTCAACAATACTATCGTAACTATTACAGACGTTCATGGAAATGCTCTTGCTTGGTCAAGCGCAGGCGCACTTGGATTCAGAGGTTCTCGTAAATCTACTCCATTCGCTGCTCAAATGGCTGCAGAAACTGCTGCGAAAGCATCTATTGAACATGGTATGAAAACTTTAGAAGTAACAGTTAAAGGACCAGGTGCAGGTCGTGAAGCAGCAATTCGCTCTCTTCAAGCTGCAGGTCTTGAAGTTACAGCAATTAGAGATGTAACTCCAGTTCCTCATAACGGTTGTCGACCACCTAAACGTCGCCGAGTTTAATTTTTCTGTATAAATTTTGTATCCTTGTCTATAATGGGATATGACTAAAACTTTTAGAACCCGTACAGATTTATTAACTAACCCAGTTGTTGTGCACAAGCGGGAACGTAAACATGGGGAATTTCGGTAAACCATACCGAGGTTTCGACGTTTTGAAGGAGGGTATATCTTGATGATCGAAATAGAAAAACCAAAAATCGAAACGGTTGAGATCAACGATGATGCCAAATATGGTAAATTCGTCGTAGAGCCACTTGAGCGTGGATATGGTACTACTTTGGGTAACTCCTTACGTCGTATTCTACTATCCTCACTGCCAGGTGCCGCTGTCACATCCATTCAAATTGATGGGGTACTTCATGAGTTCTCAACAATTGAAGGCGTCGTAGAAGATGTTACAGCTATCATATTAAATATCAAAAAACTAGCATTGAAGATATACTCTGATGATGAAAAAACTTTAGAGATTGATATGCAAGGTGCAGGGGTAGTCACAGCAGCTGATATTACACATGATAGTGATGTAGAGATCTTAAATCCAGATCTTCATATCGCAACTTTAGGCAGCAACGGAAACTTCCGTATGCGTTTAACAGCAAAGCGTGGTCGTGGGTACACACCAGCTGAGCAAAATAAGCGTGAAGATCAGCCTATTGGTGTAATTCCTATTGACTCTATCTTTACACCAGTATCTCGTGTTTCTTATCAAGTAGAGAATACTCGTGTTGGTCAAATGACTAATTATGATAAGTTAACTTTTGACGTTTGGACTGACGGTAGTACAGGTCCTCAAGATGCTGTTGCACTTGGTGCAAAGATTTTAACTGAGCATTTAAATATCTTTGTTGGTTTAACTGATGAAGCACAAAATGCTGAGATTATGGTAGAAAAAGAAGAAGATCAAAAAGAAAAAGTTCTTGAGATGACAATCGAAGAATTAGATCTTTCTGTTCGTTCTTATAACTGCTTAAAGCGTGCTGGTATTAATACCGTACAAGAATTAGCAAATAAGACGGAAGAAGATATGATGAAAGTTCGAAACTTAGGTAGAAAATCTCTAGAAGAAGTAAAACATAAATTAGAAGAGCTTGGATTAGGCTTAAGAAAAGATGACTGATTAGTCTCTTGACTATGTCTATAAAGCTTGTACTTTAACAAAAGGAGGGAATCTCACATGGGTTACAGAAAGTTAGGACGCACAAGCGCACAACGTAAAGCAATGTTACGTGACTTAACTACAGACTTAATCATCAATGAGCGCATTGAAACAACTGAAGCTCGTGCAAAAGAACTTCGTTCTGTTGTAGAAAAAATGATTACACTTGGTAAACGTGGAGATCTACATGCACGTCGCCAAGCAGCTGCTTATGTACGTCACGAGGTAGCTAACGCTGAAACAAAACAAGATGCTGTACAAAAATTGTTCAGTGATGTTGCTGCTCGTTATACTGATCGTCAAGGTGGTTACACTCGTATCATGAAAATGGGACCTCGTCGTGGAGACGGAGCACCAATGGTAATTATCGAGTTAGTGTAATAGGATTTAAAAGAAACTTAGGGTGCGGGACAGTTTATAATGTTATGAAACTTGTTCAAGTGCCCTTTTTCTTTAATTCTCGCTTTTTGATCAAGCCAAAATAGAGTGTTACGATGAGCATTTATTTTTATTAATGACTCGTCTAGCTCGTGCGCCTCTTCTTTCGATTCATCGTTCGAATGAGGTGCGGGCTTTTTTCATTTTTAATTAGGACTGCAGGGTGCTAAGAAGTGGAATACCATAAGATATATTTTAACAAGCATAGAAATAGGATATCAAAGATTATACAAATAATCTTATGTTAAACCAATTCAAAGCTCGCCCAATTGGCGAGTTTATTTTTTTATTATCTATGGTTTATGGTTAGTGAGAGTATCACCTCTTGCTTATGAAATTTCGTGAAAGATAGGTGGGAAATCTACTGTCCGTTTAGGTACGATTGCTTCAACTAATCATCAGTGAGGCTGTAGGAACTGCCCACTGATGTAAGTTTCATTTTATGTAACAATTTGTACTTTGATTATAAAGGTTTTATATATTATATTATCGATAATATCTAGTAAGTAAATGGTGGGGTTGTAATGGACCAAAAGATTTTAGTAAAGGTAGAAGATGTATCCTTTAAATATGAGGAGCAATTAGAGAACGCCCTTGATCATGTTTCTTTTCATGTTAATAGGGGGGAATGGGTTGCTATAGTTGGGCATAATGGTTCCGGTAAGTCTACGCTAGCTAAGTTATTAAATGGATTACAATTCTCTAATGAAGGTTCAATTATAATAGATAGTATTCCGATAACGGAAGATTCTGTGTGGGATATTAGAAAAAAGGTTGGAATGGTATTCCAGAATCCCGATAACCAGTTTGTTGGTACAACGGTTAAGGATGATGTGGCTTTTGGTTTAGAAAATAACGCAGTTCCAAGGAATGAGATGGTAACAAGAGTAGAAAGTTCTTTAGAAAAAGTTAAGATGTTATCTTTTCTTGATCAAGAGCCACATCATCTATCTGGTGGACAAAAGCAGAGAGTCGCTATTGCAGGAATTATTGCATTGAAACCTGAAATTATTATATTAGATGAGGCTACCTCTATGCTTGATCCGCAAGGAAGAGAAGAAGTTTTTGAAATCATGAGAGATTTACAAAAGGAAAATATGACGATTATCTCCATTACCCATGATTTAGATGAGGCTGCTAAAGCAGACCGTATCATCGTAATGAATAAGGGGAAAGTGTATAAAGAAGGAAGTCCTAAAGAAATTTTTAAGCTTCAGAAGGAACTTGTAGATATTGGTTTAGACATCCCTTTTACAATTAAATTAAGAGAAAGTTTAATGAACAAGGGGATTTCATTAGAAGAAGTATATTTAACAGAAGAAGAGTTGGTGACAGGCATATGGACATCTCACTTCAAAAAGTAGAGTATCGTTACCAGGAAAATTCGCCGTTTGAACGTTTAGCGATAGAGGATGTAAACTTTGACATTCCATCAGGAAGCTATGTAGCAATTATTGGCCACACTGGATCTGGCAAATCGACTATTTTACAGCATCTTAATGCTCTTATAACACCAACTAAAGGAACGGTCGTAATAGGTGACCGTAAAATTGAAGGTGGACAAAAGCACAAGAACCTGCGGAGTATACGGCAAAAAGTAGGTATTGTTTTTCAGTTTCCAGAACAGCAGCTGTTTGAAGAAACGGTTGAAAAGGATATTTGTTTTGGTCCTCTTAATTTTGGGATTTCAGAGTCGGAGGCAAAGAAAAGAGCAGAAAAGGCATTAGGAGAAGTGGGATTATCAAAAGAGTTCCTCCTAAAGTCTCCTTTTGATTTATCTGGTGGTCAGATGAGAAGAATTGCCATTGCGGGTGTTTTAGCAATGGAGCCGGATGTACTTGTTTTAGATGAGCCGACAGCTGGTTTAGATCCAAGAGGCAGACGAGAAATAATGGATATGTTTTACAAGCTTCATAAGGAGCGAAATTTAACGACCATTTTAGTTACGCATAGTATGGAAGATGCAGCACATTATGCTGATCAAATTGTTATTATGAATAAAGGGAAAGTTCATCGCCAGGGAACTCCGCTTGAGATATTTAGGGATGCAGAAGATTTGGCCACTATTGGGTTGAATGAGCCTGAGGTGGTTCGATTTCAAAAAAAAATAGAAGAAAAATTTGGAATAAAAATGGGACAAGTACATTTAAAGATGGAAGACTTCACAGAAGAGCTGGCAGTGTATTTAAAAAAGAAAGTAGGGAGTAGTTAATGGGAAAAATGATTATTGGCCGTTTTATTCCCGTTGATTCGCTATTGCATAGAATGGACCCCCGTTCAAAATTACTGCTTGTTTTTCTATTTATTTGCATTGTGTTTTTAGCTAACAATATTTGGAGCTATTCTTTATTAATTATATATGTAGGTACGTTAGTAGCTATATCTAATGTACCGATAAAGTATATTTATTTAGGATTAAGACCCATTTTTTGGCTAATTATCTTTACGTTTATCTTGCATTTATTTTTCACGAAGAATGGAGAGCTATTGTTTGAATGGGGATGGATTACCATTTATGAAGAAGGAGTGAGAATGGGAATTCTGATTTCGATTCGATTCTTCCTGCTTATTATTATGACATCCTTGCTTACGTTAACAACTACACCAATTGAGTTAACAGATGCAATTGAAACACTGTTAGGGCCGTTAAAGAAAGTGAAATTTCCAGTTCATGAATTGGCACTTATGATGTCTATTTCTTTGCGATTCATTCCAACTTTAATGGATGAAACAGAGAAAATTATGAAGGCTCAGATGGCAAGAGGAGTAGAATTTTCGAGTGGTTCTATTAAAAGCCGGATTCAAGCAATTATTCCTTTATTGATTCCTTTATTTGTTAACTCCTTTAAACGGGCGGAGGAGCTCGCTATTGCGATGGAAGCACGCGGTTATCAAGGTGGAGAAGGAAGAACAAAGTATCGTCAATTAGTATGGAATCCAATCGATACAATCATGATTATTATTTTGATTCTAGTAACAGCTTTGCTGTTTTTATTAAGAACATAGTGGAGAATAAGATGCAACGATACAAATGTACAATAAGCTATGATGGTTCAAATTATAGTGGTTTTCAGATTCAACCAAAGGATCGAACGGTGCAAGGTGAAATCGAAAAGGCTTTAAGAAAGCTTCATAAAGGGTTAGAGATAAAGATTCAGGCATCAGGTAGGACAGATGCTGGTGTTCATGCGAAGGGACAAGTCATTCATTTTGATAGCTCGCTTGATATTCCAGCAGAAAAATGGCCTATTGCACTAAATACCTTGTTGCCCCATGATATAGTAGTTGCTGATGCTGTGAGAGTGTCTGAAGCCTTTCATGCAAGATATAATGTAACAGCAAAAGAATACCGTTACTTTATTCAATTAGGGGAGCGGAGAGATCCATTTAAACGCCATTATGCCTATTATTATCCATATTCTCTAAATGTAGAGGCAATGAGAGAGGCACTTACCTATTTTATTGGAGAATATGATTTTACTAGTTTCTGCTCTGCTAAGACAGATAAAGAAAGAAAAGTAAGAACTGTAACTGGGGTAAAGTTAATAGAGGAAGAAAATATGCTAATATTTTCCTTCCGAGGGAATGGGTTCCTTTATAATATGGTGCGCATTATGGTTGGAACATTACTAGATGTTGGAAGAGGAAAGAAATCCCCACAGGATATCCCTGTGATTATTGAGAAAAAGGATAGAAAAGCGGCCGGGAAAACCGCTTCTGCGAATGGATTGTATCTTTGGAAAGTAATGTATGAATGAATGCCGTATATGTCCAGCCACAATTATAATTTCTATGAAGTTGGAATGCCAAAATAGCTTATTTATATGTAAAAATCATTATTTAGTAAGTGAAAATAAATAGAAAGATAATTTTTTTCTCATAACAACTAAACCTGGTGTAACATTCCCTTGACATATACTAGTCTAGGATATATCATAATATGGTATGTATTTTAATCCCACATTAAGCCCCGGAACTTAATTGTGTGAACATATAGACGTAAGAACAGAACATTCGTAATTTAAAAAAATTATAATTAAACATTTCAGGAGGGAAACTCATGCGTACAACGTTTATGGCTAATTCAAACACTGTTGATCGTAAATGGTACGTGATTGATGCTGAAGGCAAAACTTTAGGTCGTCTTGCTAGTGAAGTAGCATCAATTCTACGTGGTAAACATAAACCAACTTTCACACCTCATGTGGATACTGGTGATCATGTTATTCTTTTAAATGCTTCAAAAATCGAATTGACTGGTAAAAAATTAACTGACAAAATTTACTACCGTCACTCTATGCACCCAGGTGGATTAAAACAAAGAACAGCTTTAGAAATGCGTACTAACTATCCAGAGCAAATGTTAGAACTTGCAATCAAAGGTATGCTTCCAAAGAATTCTCTTGGTCGTCAAATGTATAGAAAATTACATGTATATGCTGGTAGCGAACATCCGCACCAAGCTCAACAACCAGAAGTTTACGAACTTCGTGGATAATTAATTAAGGGAGGTAAAACAAATGGCACAGGTTCAATATATCGGTACTGGTCGTCGTAAAAGCTCTGTTGCTCGTGTACGTTTAGTTCCAGGTGACGGACAAATCATCATCAATGGTCGTGAAATCGAAAGTTATATCCCGTTTGCAGCTTTACGCGAAGTTGTTAAACAACCATTAGTAGCTACTGAAACTACTGGAAGCTACAATATTTTAGTAAATGTTAACGGTGGAGGTTATACTGGTCAAGCTGGCGCTATCCGTCATGGTATCGCTCGTGCTTTACTTCAAGTGGATCCTGAATACCGTCCAACATTAAAGCGTGCAGGATTATTAACTCGTGACGCTCGTATGAAAGAACGTAAAAAATACGGTCTTAAAGGCGCTCGTCGTGCACCTCAGTTCTCAAAACGTTAATTTGTGGCGTTTCAAAGGCTCTTTCCATATTTATGGAGAGGGTCTTTTTTTATGTCTGAAAAGTGCTTTTGACCACACTTTGACCACGAAAATATTTTTGACCACATCTGACCACATCTCATAACTCAATATATCTTTGAAACTTTTGTGCAGTTTGCTCTTTTAGCGTATCTGTTACGTGTGTATAGATGTTCATCGTCATTTGTATATCAGAGTGGCCTAACCGCTCCTGAACCTCTTTTATACTGGCTCCTGCTTCGAATAAAAGGGAAGCATGAGTATGACGTAAACCATGTATTGTAATTTTGTGTAGGTTATGTTTTTTGATTAAAGCGGCCAGCTTTTCGTTTGGATAGGCTAACCGCATCGGAGAGCCATCATCCCTGTCAAAAACCACCTTGTTATTATTCAAATAACCTTTCCCGGCTAAATAAGCTTCATTTTGCTTTATACGCCATTTATTAAGCAGAGAGAGGGTTAGAGGATCCAAGCTAATTAAACGCTTAGATTCCCTTGTTTTGGACGTTTGGAAGATGAATTTACCATCATGATGAAATAACGTTTTGTTTAACCGTATGGAGCCAGCTTCGAAATCAATATCATCCCATGTAAGGGCTAAAATTTCTCCCTTGCGTGCACCGGTATAGATTAACAGATGAAAAAGTACATGATCTCGAAAATCTAATTCATGTTTCGTTATTGAAAGGAAATTACGTATCTCATCCTTTTTCCAATAATTCCGCTCATCCGTTTCATTATCCTCATTAATAATTTCATTTTGCTGTCTTGGTATGGTGACATGCTCTAATGGATTCCTTTCAATAATCTCCATTTTTAAAGCATATTTGAATACTTGGTTAGCCTGTATTTTTAGGCTCTATAATATTTGTTGGGGTTGTCCTACAATTTGTATGCAAAAAAATACACGCATACATCCAATTCTTTTATACTTGAATTGTCGAGAAACAAGTAAAGAAATGGAGATGCGTGTATATGAATTTTAACATTTCTATTCCAGGATTAAAAGATGTGCTGGTAAAAAACGTAGAAGAAGTAGGAGAATATATTCATGTTTATGTAGAGATGGAGCGTAAACCGCACTGTTGTCCAAAGTGTGGCAGTCAAACCAATCGAATTCATGATTATCGCATTCAAAAAATCAAACATTTGAAGTGGTTTGAACGAAAAACGCTGTTGTTCTATAAAAGAAGAAGATATGTTTGTGCTTGCGGAAAGCGATTCTCTGAAATGAACACGTTTGTAGAGTGTTATCAGCGTAGTACGATCGAATGGAACCAGGCAATTGCAATCAAAGCAATAAAAGGAAAAACATATAAAGAGACGGCAGAAGTTTATGGAACATCCCCAACAACAGTTGTTCGTCGTTTCGATCAAATAGCCAAAGAAGCAATTCATCCGGTCACAGAGCTGCCAAAAGTGATAGCTATTGATGAGTACAAAGGCGATACCAAGGAAGGGAAATATCAATTAATTATAGCTAATGGAATCACAAGAGAACCAATTGACATTCTTCCAAATCGGTATAAAAAAACGATTAAACGGTACCTTCAAAAACATGGAGCGCAAGTACAAATCGTAATCATGGATATGAGTCCATCCTTTAAAGCAGCTGTACAAGAAGCTCTGGGTAAACCAGTTATTGTAGCGGACAGGTTTCATTTTTGTCGATATATTTATTGGGCATTAGATAAGGTTAGGCGACGTGTCCAACAAAACTTTCATGCGTATGATCGTAAGAAGTGTAAGAGAATGAAACATGTCTTTCATAAAGCAAAAGATAAGTTAAATAATGAAGAACGTTGGCTTCTAGAGAGATATCTATCTATGTCGGAAGAATTAAAGCAGGCCTATGAACTGAAAGAAGCCTTTCGAGCATGGTTTACAAGGGCTAAAGAAATTGGAAGCACACAAATTAAGAAGGTCAAATATGAACTCGAACAACTTTTAATAAGATTTAAAACCGAAGGTATTTTAGAGATGTCTGATGTAATAAAGACATTCAAGAATTGGCAGACGGAGATACTCAACAGCTTTGTGTACAATTACTCAAATGGTTTTCTTGAGGGGATTAACAATTCCACCAAAGTAATCAAACGAAACGCATTTGGATTTAGAAGTTTTGAGCGCTTTCGTGCCAAGATATTATTAACACATCAATTTAAGGGAATTGGAATACATGTTGGATAAAAACTAGAGAATGAACATTTGTATGTTTGGAGGGTCTAAGACCTTCCAAACATACAAATGCCACCAAGCTTAAGCGCGGTAGCCTAGTATTTTACCCCAACAATTGACTTAGAACC
>NZ_JVDT01000155.1 GCF_001076885.1 Bacillus sp. 522_BSPC | reverse complement strand
GACAAGTGCAAATGCGTTGATTGTGAAAAACACAAGTGCAAATGGGATGGTTGTGAAGAATTTAATGGTGATTCCAATATTTTCGAAATGATGCTAGGTGAATCTGATGATATTCCCAAAGACAATTGTAATGATGATCATAAACTCTGCCCAGAAGAAATCAAAGGATTTGATTTCTGCAGAAAGGAAGAAGAACTAAGATGCTTTAAACATTGCGGCCCTATCTCACAACCCTGCGATTGTAATTATTACAACCATTTTACCAGCCGTTCGAACCTTGATTTTAGCGGGTTGATTGTGATAAAGAACACAGGCAATTCGGCTAGCGGCTGTTCCATGGAAGTCCGCGTCACTGATATTGCAGGTTCAGCAATAGTCGCTACAGTCAGTCCTGGAGCATCCGTCCCAATCTTTGTCGAATGTTTAAGATCACTTGATATTGCATGTTTTAAAAATGAATCAGTAACAGAAACGTGCAGCGGTGAAGTCATCTTTGACCTTGAATACTGTACCACAAGATATGTTTCACATCGCTATAAATGATGGGTTCCTATAGACTGAAAGCTTTCTTAATATATTTTGTTGGAAAACATGTAAAGAAAATCATCCCATTCACATTACTATAACGTACACCATAATGAAATTGAGTAGGAGGGGGTGACTAACCCCCGACCTCCCACACTCCTGTACGTCTCGTTCGAACTGTTCTATGAAATATCACCCTTATATCTATTTTGGGCTGATTTTGGATTTGTTATGGTTTCCATGTAACTGTATTCATAGTGCTTACTAAATCCTCCAACGTATCGCCCTCCCCTCTGAAAGTGATTTCTATTTCATCATTCTTTAACTGGATTAGCGTTTTATTTAACGTATCTAACAATTTGTCCGACGGGACATCTGAAAAGTCTCTATTTTCAAGTTCCTTTTTCATGCGCTCAACTTGCCGTCCTAATAATTCGATACGGGCTTTTTTTGTCATATAAAATTGCTCCTGTAACGATTCAATTTCAACTGCCTTCATATTTTCTATTTCCATGAGATGTTCCTTTGACCACGCAATAAGCGTTGACTTCGATACGTTAAGTTCCTTGGCAATTTTACTAAAGCTGATCCCTTTCGCTCTTAATTAAATAAACTTTTGCCTTGTTTTGTTGTCCTTCATTCTCAATCCCTCCACGAAATAATTATTTTATCCGAAGTTTTTTTCGGTAATCTTCTGTAAATAAGTCAATGAATTTTGTATTATCGTATAGACGGCTAAAGACTCTTTCTCCTACGACCATAGGTAAGTCTTGATCCGTCAAATTACTCGTGTAGATTGTCGGTTTACCACTCCGACTTTCTACTATTTCAAAAATTATACTCTTTCTCCAATCATCATTTCCTCCCGATGCTTCCGCACCCAAGTCATCCAAAATCAATAAATCTAGCTTTTTTAAATCCTTAAAGATATTTTCTTCTGTTATGATAGATGCTTTGTTATACGTAGATTTAATTTTTGAAAGTAATTGTCCTGTGGTTAAAAACCCAACTATAAAACCTTTTTCTTTTAGCGTTCTGGCAATAGCTACACACAAATGTGTTTTTCCTGTTCCCGGATTGCCTTGAATTAAAAGGTTGTAGCGATCTTGTTCGGAAGCTAAAAATGTTTTCACATAGGAAATTGCCCTTTGTTTTGCAACAGTAGTAACGGGATTAGTTCATGGTAATCCTTAAAACCTGAACCCTTTAATTTTTCGGGGAGAAGAAAATAGTCGTTCATAAGCCTTTCAGATATGAGCTGACTTTGCTCCTTTAAACCTTTTTCCATAGAAAGATTAAGCATATCCCTATCCCTACATCTACAACATTTGAATGTTTCACCTAACTGCTTCCAACTGTCATTATTATTTAGGCGGTAAACCAAAGCGGATGCACTTTCTTGTCCACACTGCGGGCATACAAGTTTTTTAAGAAAATCCGCTTCTAGCTCATGCCCTTCTAATTCTGGCATGAGTCTAAAAACAGCCTTTTTGTAAATGTTATTCTCATCCTCAGGTAGAAAGCTACTCGCAACTCTCATAGTTTAACCTCCTAAAATGGGAGTTCATCTTCCCATTCTTTCATTTTCTCAAATTCATCTTTTGTAATTGGTTTTGGTTCTTCCCAATGACTAGGGCGATCTAATGAAAAATGCTGTTGGCTCTTTTTCCTTATTACATTTCTGCTTGTTTGAATTTTCAGAACCAATTGATCATACTGTTTTCTTAATTTTGATGGAGAAAGTATATTTGTCTTCCAAAAGGAATCTTGCTGACACCAATCAATCACGGTGGATATTTCTTCTGGTAAACGATTGTCCCTTTCTATCATTAAACGAAAGTCATCCGACCATTTTTGAAGATTTGGTTCTTTAAATCCCGGATTATTTTCCCTAATGTTATTTAAAAGTCTTAATGCTAATTGATACGGTATGCTTTTTTCGTCGTAAGTTTTTGACTTGCGACAATAAGAATCTTTTACTTCTTTATCATTCTTTAATTTTTTATCATTCTTGTTAGTTGTTAGTCGATTGTTAATTGATTGTTGGCCGCCTGTTAAGTTGCTTGTTAATCCATCTCCATTATTCTGATAATCCTCCCAATTATTAATGGTTATAAGCCTATTTTTGTTTGTTGATTCATTTGTTAGAAAACCGAATTTTTCAAACCGCTTTATTGCAGTTCTTACGTTTTGAATTGAAATCCCCTTACCGCATTTTTCAACAATGGATTCCAAGCTTGTAATTACCTGGCCAGCGGTAACGTTATAAGGTTCCCCTTGCCATTCCCATTGTTTTTCTTGATGATTAACCATCAAAAGAAGTGTTATTAGAATGGTTTTTTGTTCCGGTGTGGATTCTATCCAAATAGGCTTATGCAATAAATCCCGATAAAGCTTAACCCATCCTAACATCACACTTCACCCGCTTCAGCCAGAATTATTTCGCAACCATTTCTGTACATCCCAGCGATTTAAACGAATGATTTGCCCTCTTTGAAAAAAAGGAATTTCTTTGCTTGAAATCATGTTTCGAATTGTGGGTACACTGACCTTTAAATAATCGGCAGCTTCTTTTATGGTTAATATTTGATCATGCCCGTTTTCTTCTTGTAATTCCATTAGAAGCTCCTGTAATGCATTTTTTAAATCTGTCCGATTTATGATTAGCGTTTCTTCTGGGAATTCTAGCTTTATATTCATTTATTTATCCCCCTTTTTCAACTTGAGTACAAAGATCCTCTACTTCTTTATTTAGGTTTTCAGCAATCTGTTTGATTGTAGAAAACCGTACCTTTTTTTTAGTCCCCTTTTCGATTTCACCAATGGTTTTTCTATTTACACCAGATACATCAGCCAATTTAGTGATTGTCCACCCCATTTCCGCTCGAGCAAGTTTAATTTTTTTACTGTCAATTTTCAGGTGATGCTCTTGTTTTATTAGTTTTGTACATTTCATCTTTTAAACATCTCCTAATTACTCATATTGGGTACAAATAAACAATATCATCCCGTTTTGAGAAATTCAAGTTGATATTTGTATTCATTATGTGTAATATTGATTTGTAATTACTCATTGGAGGTTGATAAATTATGTTTGGAGAACGAATTAGAACGTTACGAAGGGAAAAGAATATGACTTTAAGAGACTTAGCCGACAAGTTGAATATTCCCTTTACTACATTAGGAAATTACGAGCGGGAAGACCGGGAACCGAATGTTTCAACCTTTTTAGCATTGGCTGATTTCTTCGATGTAAGCGTCGATTATTTAACCGGAAAACAAGACATAAGAACATCAGATCAATATGGTTTCCAAAGGGATTTTAGCCTGCTTGAAGATCTACTGAAACAAGCTACTCCTGATATTAGGAAAAAAGCAGAAGACATCATTAACCAGTTGACTATAATCATTGGGGATGAACTAGAAGCAACAGATGTAAGAGAAACATCTAAAACATTTGAGCATCTATTCCAAGTTGTGGATTTTATTTTTAGTATGAAAATGGGATTTAAGTATAATTACGGGCAAGACCCTTCAACACCTTATGAATGTATAAAACTATATCTAGAGCACAAACCCACATTAGATATGAACTTAAATAACTTATGTGAAATTTACGCTAATAAGAAAAACGGTTAAATGAGGTGAAAAAATGGCATCATTTCAAAAATACACAACCAAACAAGGTCAAATGTGGTTATTTAAGACGGACACTGGAATTAATCCCGAAACAGGAAAAAGACAAACTACAACCCGAAGGGGCTTTAAAACCAAAAAAGAAGCACAAATAGCTGCTGCCAAGCTTGAACAAGAAATAGCGAGCGGAAGATCAATAAAGAATGACAACCTGACTTTTCAGAATGTATACGATCAATGGTTTTCCAATCATTCGAAAACGATTAAATTAAGCACAAAGAAAGCCATTGAATCCAAATTCAATAGGCATATATTGCCCCGCTTCAGCAAATTGAAAATAAAAGAAATAACAAGACCATATTGCCAAAAAATGATCAATGAAATCGCTCAATTAATTAAATCGGTAAATGACATAAAAATAGGTTCTAAGTCAATTGTTGGGGTAAAATACTAGGCTACCGCGCTTAAGCTTGGTGGCATTTGTATGTTTGGAAGGTCTTAGACCCTCCAAACATACAAATGTTCATTCTCTAGTTTTTATCCAACATGTATTCCAATTCCCTTAAATTGATGTGTTAATAATATCTTGGCACGAAAGCGCTCAAAACTTCTAAATCCAAATGCGTTTCGTTTGATTACTTTGGTGGAATTGTTAATCCCCTCAAGAAAACCATTTGAGTAATTGTACACAAAGCTGTTGAGTATCTCCGTCTGCCAATTCTTGAATGTCTTTATTACATCAGACATCTCTAAAATACCTTCGGTTTTAAATCTTATTAAAAGTTGTTCGAGTTCATATTTGACCTTCTTAATTTGTGTGCTTCCAATTTCTTTAGCCCTTGTAAACCATGCTCGAAAGGCTTCTTTCAGTTCATAGGCCTGCTTTAATTCTTCCGACATAGATAGATATCTCTCTAGAAGCCAACGTTCTTCATTATTTAACTTATCTTTTGCTTTATGAAAGACATGTTTCATTCTCTTACACTTCTTACGATCATACGCATGAAAGTTTTGTTGGACACGTCGCCTAACCTTATCTAATGCCCAATAAATATATCGACAAAAATGAAACCTGTCCGCTACAATAACTGGTTTACCCAGAGCTTCTTGTACAGCTGCTTTAAAGGATGGACTCATATCCATGATTACGATTTGTACTTGCGCTCCATGTTTTTGAAGGTACCGTTTAATCGTTTTTTTATACCGATTTGGAAGAATGTCAATTGGTTCTCTTGTGATTCCATTAGCTATAATTAATTGATATTTCCCTTCCTTGGTATCGCCTTTGTACTCATCAATAGCTATCACTTTTGGCAGCTCTGTGACCGGATGAATTGCTTCTTTGGCTATTTGATCGAAACGACGAACAACTGTTGTTGGGGATGTTCCATAAACTTCTGCCGTCTCTTTATATGTTTTTCCTTTTATTGCTTTGATTGCAATTGCCTGGTTCCATTCGATCGTACTACGCTGATAACACTCTACAAACGTGTTCATTTCAGAGAATCGCTTTCCGCAAGCACAAACATATCTTCTTCTTTTATAGAACAACAGCGTTTTTCGTTCAAACCACTTCAAATGTTTGATTTTTTGAATGCGATAATCATGAATTCGATTGGTTTGACTGCCACACTTTGGACAACAGTGCGGTTTACGCTCCATCTCTACATAAACATGAATATATTCTCCTACTTCTTCTACGTTTTTTACCAGCACATCTTTTAATCCTGGAATAGAAATGTTAAAATTCATATACACGCATCTCCATTTCTTTACTTGTTTCTCGACAATTCAAGTATAAAAGAATTGGATGTATGCGTGTATTTTTTTGCATACAAATTGTAGGACAACCCCAACAAATATTATAGAGCC
>NZ_JVDT01000154.1 GCF_001076885.1 Bacillus sp. 522_BSPC | reverse complement strand
TTAACAGCCGAATGCTCTACCACTGAGCTACTGCGGAATAATATCCATCGACTTGTCCAACTATCTAACGAGACAGTTGCCAGCAGTTGCATTAACAAGTTGCTCTCTTGTCGACTCTTTACATTATAAGGACATATAAATAATAAGTCAAGCACCTTTCAAAACTTTTTTCGAAAATAAAATTCCTCATTGAAAATCACTTATCAACACTAATTATTTCTTCTAATTTTAATCTTCCTCTACATTTTCCACAAACATACTTTCTTATGTCCATTCTTTTTTTCCTAGTATATTTTTGTTGACATGAAACACAAGAATAAATAAGAACTCTCTTCGATTGCCCTTTCTTCCTTTCAGCTGGTAGAGAAGAACAAAACCTAGGACCACCTACTCTTTTAAGAAGCGTCTTAAAATCAGCATCCTTATGTTGATATCCTCTGTTTAATAAATGAAGATGATAATGACATAATTCATGCTTAATAATACCTATTAACTCCTCTAATCCCAATACCTCATAATACGTTTTATTAATTTCAATATTATGAGTGTTTAATAAATACCTTCCCCCAGTAGTTCTTAATCTAAGATTAAAAGATGCTTCATGTTCAAACTTTCTTTCAAAATACTTCCAAGAAATATCCTCAACTAATCTTTGTAATTCTTCATTTGTCATTGATCCGTTTATCCCTCCTCAACAAGACAAACTATTATAGCATACAATAAACTTATACCTTACTAAATCTTATCGAATGATATAACACCGTCCAAATCAAAACATTTTCTTATCCATTATATTATAGAGAGAAGTGCGCTATTGATGGATATTTCAAGAAAGTGGAAGGAACGATTTTTCGTTCTTAACCGAGTTTAATGATTACAACAAGGAGTGAATATAATGCCTAATTGGTTACAAAACCAAATTAAAAAAGCCTTCTTTGAAAAAAACAGCTATCAAGTAAAGCTATTAAATCAATGCTGGTATTACTATTGCCGTAAAAATACTCCAAGTTAGCTATCCTTTAGTGCTCGATTATGTGTAAAAATCCTTTACTCCTAAAAATTAGGATCACCTGTATTTCCACGCTTAAAAAACAGGCGATCCTTCTTTATTATTTCTCGTCTTTTGGACTTAACATAGTAAGCGCAACTCTTCCTTTATTTTGATCTACACTGTCTACCCAAACAGTAACTACATCCCCTACACTTACTATATCAAGTGGATGCTTAACAAACTTATTGCTCAACTTAGAAATATGAACTAAACCATCTTGTTTAACTCCAATATCTACAAATGCACCAAAATCGACTACATTTCGAACCGTACCTTGTAATTCCATTCCCGTTTGTAAATCTTCTAGTTTTAATACATCTTTTCGCAATAATGGTGCAGGAAGGTCTTCCCGTGGATCTCGAGATGGACGAACCAATGCATCAATAATATCTTTTAATGTAAGTTCTCCAATATTAAGTTCTTGTGCAATATCCTTCATTTCAACTTTTGTTAGTACTTCCTTTAATTCAGGAGTGCCGATATCTTGTGACTTAAATCCTAATTTAGATAGAAGTTTCATTACTTCACCGTAATGTTCAGGGTGGATGCCAGTTCGATCTAAAGGCTCTTCCCCATCTAATACGCGCAAAAAGCCGATAGCTTGCTCATATGTTTTAGCCCCTAAACGTGGTATCTTCTTTAATTGTTTGCGATTGCTGAATTTACCTTCTTCTTCTCGTTTTTTTACGATATTATTAGCAACAGCCTTGGAAAGGCCAGCAACATATTGCAGTAAAGAAGACGATGCAGTATTTACATTAACTCCAACTTGGTTAACTGCTGTTTCTACAACAAAATGTAATGATTCCGCTAATTTTTTTTGTGATACATCATGTTGATATTGACCAACACCTACAGATTTTGGATCGATTTTCACTAATTCTGCTAATGGATCTTGTAATCTCCTCGCAATAGACACTGCGCTTCTTTCTTCCACTTGAAAATCCGGGAATTCTTCTCTTGCAATTTCGGAAGCTGAATAAACACTAGCTCCAGCTTCATTTACGATTAAATAATAAATCTCTTTATTCTGCTTATTTAGCATCTCAGCAACAAATTGTTCTGTTTCTCTCGAAGCAGTACCATTCCCCACTGCAACCATTTCAATATGATAGCGATCAAGAATGCTTTGAAACTTTGCAGCTGCATCTGCTCTTTTGGACACTGGTGGATGGGGATAAATTACTCCTATTTCTAATACTTTCCCCGTTTCATCGACTACAGCTAATTTACAGCCTGTCCGATAAGCTGGGTCCACTCCGAGAACCATTTTCCCTTTAAGGGGTGGCTGTAATAATAGATTTCTAAGATTTTCCGAGAAAATATGTATTGCCTGCTCCTCAGCCTTTTCTGTTAACTCATTTCTTATTTCCCTCTCAATAGACGGCTGAATAAGACGTTTATAACCATCTTCTATTGCTTCTTTCATAATTACTGTTGCAGGAGAATACTCATTTTTTATCCACTTTTTCTCTAAGTATTCTATTATTACATCTGTTGGAGCACTGATAGCTACTTTTAAGATATCTTCTTTTTCTCCTCGATTTACAGCTAGTGTACGATGAGGAACAATTTTATTTACTGGCTCTTCATATTCATAATACATTTCATAAATATTTTTTTCGTCCTTCTCTAACTTTTTAGAGCTAGTTTGAACTTTCCCAGTAAGCATCGTCTTGTTTCTAATCCACTTTCTACTCTCTGCATCATCTGATATGCGCTCTGCTAAAATATCTTTCGCACCATTGATCACATCTTCAATTGTTAATACTTCTTTTTCTTCGGATATATATTTACAGGCTTCCTCATCCAACGATTTTTCCTTTGTCAGACTTAATAACCAGTCCGCAAAAGGTTCTAATCCTTTTTCTTTCGCAATAGTAGCTTTCGTACGGCGTTTTTGTTTATATGGACGATATAAATCTTCTACTTCCTGGAGCTTGATTGCCTTCATAATATTATTTTGCAATTCTTCTGTCAGCTTGCCTTGCTCTTCGATTAAACGTATAACTTCTTCTTTTCTTTGAGCTAGGTTTTGAATATATGTATAGCGATCGATAATATCCTTAATCTGCACTTCATCTAGTGCTCCTGTTTGTTCTTTTCTGTATCGAGCAATAAAAGGAACTGTATTCCCATCTTCTATTAGCGCAATAACACTTTTCACCTGTTTAATCGATACATTCTGTTCTTTTGCAATAATAGCTAAATAATCCTGCCCTTTTTCCTGTTCCAAAACTTTCTCCACACAACTCACGATCCTTTCTAATCCATCGAGCAATCACTAAAAAAATATTATATCCATTCTCTTTCCACACTAAAAGTTAGTCCTTCAATTTTTACCTAATTCTATTTTATCAAAAGGTCCTATGAAAGCCTATTATCAATAGAAAGGAATTTGCCTTCTTCCTTTGGCAATTCTTAATAGCTATCAAGCAAGTATCTATTTCATAAATAAAGAGAGCTACTTTCATAAAGCTTGTTGATAAAAACGACAAAAAAAAATGGTTCTAAGTCAATTGTTGGGGTAAAATACTAGGCTACCGCGCTTAAGCTTGGTGGCATTTGTATGTTTGGAAGGTCTTAGACCCTCCAAACATACAAATGTTCATTCTCTAGTTTTTATCCAACATGTATTCCAATTCCCTTAAATTGATGTGTTAATAATATCTTGGCACGAAAGCGCTCAAAACTTCTAAATCCAAATGCGTTTCGTTTGATTACTTTGGTGGAATTGTTAATCCCCTCAAGAAAACCATTTGAGTAATTGTACACAAAGCTGTTGAGTATCTCCGTCTGCCAATTCTTGAATGTCTTTATTACATCAGACATCTCTAAAATACCTTCGGTTTTAAATCTTATTAAAAGTTGTTCGAGTTCATATTTGACCTTCTTAATTTGTGTGCTTCCAATTTCTTTAGCCCTTGTAAACCATGCTCGAAAGGCTTCTTTCAGTTCATAGGCCTGCTTTAATTCTTCCGACATAGATAGATATCTCTCTAGAAGCCAACGTTCTTCATTATTTAACTTATCTTTTGCTTTATGAAAGACATGTTTCATTCTCTTACACTTCTTACGATCATACGCATGAAAGTTTTGTTGGACACGTCGCCTAACCTTATCTAATGCCCAATAAATATATCGACAAAAATGAAACCTGTCCGCTACAATAACTGGTTTACCCAGAGCTTCTTGTACAGCTGCTTTAAAGGATGGACTCATATCCATGATTACGATTTGTACTTGCGCTCCATGTTTTTGAAGGTACCGTTTAATCGTTTTTTTATACCGATTTGGAAGAATGTCAATTGGTTCTCTTGTGATTCCATTAGCTATAATTAATTGATATTTCCCTTCCTTGGTATCGCCTTTGTACTCATCAATAGCTATCACTTTTGGCAGCTCTGTGACCGGATGAATTGCTTCTTTGGCTATTTGATCGAAACGACGAACAACTGTTGTTGGGGATGTTCCATAAACTTCTGCCGTCTCTTTATATGTTTTTCCTTTTATTGCTTTGATTGCAATTGCCTGGTTCCATTCGATCGTACTACGCTGATAACACTCTACAAACGTGTTCATTTCAGAGAATCGCTTTCCGCAAGCACAAACATATCTTCTTCTTTTATAGAACAACAGCGTTTTTCGTTCAAACCACTTCAAATGTTTGATTTTTTGAATGCGATAATCATGAATTCGATTGGTTTGACTGCCACACTTTGGACAACAGTGCGGTTTACGCTCCATCTCTACATAAACATGAATATATTCTCCTACTTCTTCTACGTTTTTTACCAGCACATCTTTTAATCCTGGAATAGAAATGTTAAAATTCATATACACGCATCTCCATTTCTTTACTTGTTTCTCGACAATTCAAGTATAAAAGAATTGGATGTATGCGTGTATTTTTTTGCATACAAATTGTAGGACAACCCCAACAAATATTATAGAGCC
>NZ_JVDT01000153.1 GCF_001076885.1 Bacillus sp. 522_BSPC | reverse complement strand
CCTGAATTATTCATAGAAAATCATTAATTGGTTACAATCGTTATTCCAATAAGCTTTTTTGTTAAATGTTAATTCACTTGATAAATGAAAAAAGAATCCATTTCTGATAAGGTTAAAACAACGACGAAATAACCACAGAAAGGATTCTTATAATGGCTACTTTACCGCAAATTACCCTTGATTTCAATCGCAAAATTAAATTGTCAAATGATGGAGGGGATCTGTCCTCCGATACTGGTGAATTTCTTTTTAGGGAATTCGATGAGAAAATTGGATTTTCAAAAACACTAGAAAACCATTTGAGGTTAAACGATTCTAGGGCCTATTACCTCCATTCAAACGAGAACTTATTACGTCAAAAGATTTATCAAATGATTGCGGGCTATTCCGAGGATGATGCAGCTGATCATTTAACGAAAGATCCAGTTTTCACCCAAATCATAGGAACGCCAGCGCTCGCTTCACAACCGAGTTTATCTCGTTTTTACACACGTTTTGATAAAGAGTCTATTGATCATTTAAATCAAGCAAACCAAGAATTACTTGATAAAATCCATTCATTTCGGGGGTCCGAAGCTTTATTTATCGATTTGGATTCAACCCATTCTGATACTTATGGAAATCAAGAGGATTCTTCCTACAATACGCATTATGGAACAATGGGTTTTCATCCATTGGTTGCTTTTGATGGTGCTACAGGTGACTTTCTTAAAGCGAAGCTTCGTCCCGGAAATGTATATACTTCAAATGGTATTGTTGAGTTTATTCAGCCATTAATTGAACACTACAACCAAAAGTTCCCTGAAACGAATTTATTCCTTCGTGGAGACAGTGGGTTTGCCGTCCCCGACTTGTACGAATTGTGTGAAAAGGAATCCGTTTTATATGTGATCCGATTAAAATCTAACCTACAATTACAAAGTCTTGCTAAAGAATACCATCCTTCTTCTGCACCACGAGATGTTTCAGAAACAGAGCGCTATTTTGAAGAAGCCACTTATCAAGCCAAGTCATGGTCGAAACCAAGAAAAGTGATTATCCAATCGGTACGACCAGCTGGTGAATTACTTTTTGCCCATTCCTTTTTTGTTACAAATTTTGAAATAGCTTCTCCAAAAGACATCGTACGAGCTTATCAAAAAAGAGGAACGATGGAAAACTATATCAAGGAATCAAAGAATGGCTTTTATTTGGATCACATGAATAGTCATTCTTTTCAAGTCAACACGGTAAAAATGATGCTAAGCCTGCTTGCTTATAATTTAACGAATTGGTTACGAACCATTTGCTTTCCACAAGGTCAAAAGATGATGCAAATTGATACCATACGTACAAGGCTTATTAAAGTTGCCAGTAAACTAGTGAAATCAGGTAGATCTTATTACTTTAAATTGTCATCAAGTTTTGTCTATCAGAAATTCTTTTGGAACGTATTGGGTCAAATACAAAAACTCCAGATTGAGTAGCTTAACTTGGTTTTACCAACTGAAAAAAATTTAAATTTCAGTTAAGGGGAGAAGTCTGCCTAAAAATAGGACATTTCCAATGGGAAATAAATTAATTAGATTTTAAAGGTTAGAAAATGTTCAATCTTATAAAAAGATAGAAAACTCTCACCTGCATTTTAGAAAAACGTGCATCTTTTAAAGTGCTATGAATATTTCAGGATACAGTATGTAAAACAAGAATTGACAATGAGAAATTACCGTGCTAATATTTTGTTAATTCGAAAAAGTACATAAAAAACTCTTATGTAGAGAGGTGGAGGGACTGGCCCGTTGATACCTCAGCAACCATTCTTTTTTAAGAAAAGGTGCTAATTCCAGCAAAGCGATGATGCTTTGAAAGATAAGAGGGGGATAAAGATACACGACGAAACCTCTCTTTTTTATAAAGGGAGGTTTTTATTTTTTATTATAGAAATGAACTGAAAATTAAATAGCGCAAATAGGTGCTTATGAATTCCCATTCATGGCTTAAAAGGGAAGACCGGTTAGAATCCGGCGCGGTCCCGCCACTGTAAGGAGGAACAAATTCTCATATCCACTGTCTTAACTAGATGGGAAGGAGAGAAGGAGTGATGATCCTAAGTCAGGAGACCTGCCTATTTGTAAGTAAGCTACTCTACGTGGATATAGAGGAGGGAGAATATGTGTTGGGAGAAGAATTGTCTCAACTCTAGTTAGTGCTGAACTTAAATGAGAAATCTCATAAGAGTCTGACTCCACTGTTTATCTAGGAAGCAAGAAAGTAGAGAGCTTCTATATAGATATGTGGACGTCCGGCTCTTTTTTTGACTAACTTTTGCTAGAGATAAAAAAATCGGAAATGGGGAAACAGCATGTATAAAAGTTCTAATTTAGGCTATCCAAGAATTGGAGAGAAACGAGAATGGAAAAGAGCATTGGAGCGTTATTGGAAGGGGGAGAGTTCGGAAGAAGAGCTGCTGGAAGAAACGAAAAAGCTTCGATTAAAAAACATACAAAAGCAAAAGCATCAAGGAATTGATTTAATTCCTGTTGGTGATTTTAGTCTCTACGATCATGTATTAGATACGGCTGCGATGTTTGGGCAAGTGCCAGCTAGATTTGCTTATAATGGGGGGAAGGTTCCCTTGCAAACTTATTTTCAGATTGCTAGAGGAAATAAGGATGCAGTAGCATCAGCCATGAAAAAATGGTTCAATACAAACTATCACTATATGGTGCCAGAGCTGGGAGAAAGAAAGCCACTATTAACAGAGAATCGCCCACTGGCATTTTTCCGGGAAGCAAAGGAAGCATTAGGAATCGAGGGAAAACCGGTATTGTTAGGACCACTGACCTTTATAAAATTAGCAAAAGGCTATGAAGAAGATAAGCTAGAAGAAACAGTGGAATCTTATCTCCCTTTATATGCACAAATTTTAACAGAGCTAGAAAGAGAGGGAGTGGAATGGCTTCAAATAGATGAACCATATTTAGTTACAGATGTCACACCAAGAGAATGGAACATTACACAGCAAATCTATCAAACATTGCAAAAGGCGGCCCCAAAATTAAAAGTGATTCTTCAAACCTATTTTGACGCTGTGACAGATTATAAAACGATTATTTCGTTACCTGTCGCAGGAATTGGTTTAGATTTTGTTCACGATGACGGAGAGAATTTAGCATCTATTCAGCAATATGGATTTCCAAAAGAGAAAGTCCTTGCTGCAGGTATTATTGATGGCAGAAATGTGTGGAGAGCTAATTTGGAAGAAAAGGGAGAGCTGCTTGCAGAAATACAGAAGGCTATCGGAAGTGACAAGATAATCATCCAGCCGTCATCAAGCTTGCTTCATGTACCAGTAACGGTGAAGGAAGAGCAAATAGATTTGATTTTAAAAGAGGCACTTTCCTTTGCAGATGAAAAATTACAAGAAATAAATACGTTAACAGAGGGAGCCAGAAAAGGAAAAGCAGTCATTCGAGCTCAAATCGATAAAAGTAAAGAAGGGATTATTAGATTGAACTCGTCCAGTGCAAGAAATAATCAAGTTCTTCAAGAAGAATTAAAAAGGGCTGCTGGCAAACCAGAAAGAAGCGATAATGCAAAAATAAGACAGCAAGCACAACAAGAAGCTTTCAAACTTCCAATTCTTCCGACAACGACAATCGGAAGTTTTCCACAGACGAAGGAAGTGCGGAAGGAGCGGTTAAAATGGCGAAAAGGAGAAATAACCAATGAAGAGTATGAGACTTTTATTCAAGCAGAAATTAAAAAATGGATAGAGATACAAGAGGATTTAGAGTTAGAAGTATTTGTTCATGGAGAATTTGAACGGACAGATATGGTGGAGTATTTTGGTGAGAAGCTAGCCGGCTTTCAGTTTACTAGGTTTGCTTGGGTTCAATCCTATGGTTCTCGTTGTGTGAAGCCACCCATTATTTATGGTGATGTCGCATATGAGAATCCAATGACCGTGAAAGAAACGGTCTATGCGCAAAGTCTGACGACTAAACCTGTAAAAGGAATGCTGACAGGGCCAATCACCATTTTGAACTGGTCATTTGTAAGAGATGATATTTCAAGAGCAGAAGTAGCGAAGCAAATCGCTTTCAGTCTCAAGAAAGAAGTGGAGGAGCTTGAGAGAAACAATATTCGTATGATTCAAGTAGATGAACCAGCTCTTCGGGAAGGACTGCCACTAAAAAAAGAAAAATGGAAGAAATATTTAGATGCAGCTGTCTACTCTTTTAAACTTGCAACAACGTCTGTGGAAAGAGAAACGCAAATTCATACACATATGTGCTACTCGAATTTTGAGGACATTATTGATGCCATTGATGCACTCGATGTCGATGTGATTTCTATCGAAACATCCAGAAGTCACGGGGAATTTATTCAAACATTTGCAAAGAAAACATACGAAAAAGGAATTGGACTTGGCGTATATGATATACATAGTCCAAGAGTGCCAACAAAAGAAGAAATTACCGAAAACATCGAAAACGCTCTAGCTGTTCTTGATCCACGCTTATTCTGGATTAATCCGGATTGTGGCTTGAAGACAAGGAATGAAGAGGAAACAATCGGTGCACTAGAAGTAATGGTAGAGGCAGCAAAGGGAATGAGAGAAAAGCTATTAGTGCAAAACCAGTGATAGATATAAAAACTTGTAACTTTTTATTTGTTGCAAGTTTTTTGTATTAGGCGCTGTTATTATTCATTGTGATTTTTTAGTAGCAGGAGAACGAATAAGCGGAGAATTTCCGACTAATGTATAGAGAAGGAGCCTAAATAGCGGATATAAAAGTAATGTTAGAATTTTCTCTGGACAAATTTGTCTAAGCTTTGCCACAAAGTTTTTAACAAAAAGCTGAATAAAATGGCCATTTCATGTATAATGTTAGTGGCTTTAAGAAATGGCAGGTAGATAAACGCGAAATACAATCAATAAAAGTTGAAGAAATGCTGTGTTTTTATCTATAATAAATAAGTTGAATGTATAAGCAGAAAGAGAGTGTTCATAATGGGTCGTAAATGGAACAATATTAAAGACAAAAAAGCTTCAAAAGATGCAAATACTAGTCGTATTTATGCAAAATTCGGCCGTGAAATTTTTGTAGCGGCAAAACAAGGGGAACCAGATCCAGAATCTAATCAAGCGCTAAAAGTTGTCCTAGAGCGCGCAAAAACATATAGTGTACCAAAACATATTATTGACCGTGCAATTGAAAAAGCAAAAGGCGGTTCCGAAGAAACATATGATGAGCTTCGCTATGAAGGCTTTGGTCCTAACGGTTCGATGGTAATCGTTGATGCTTTAACAAATAACGTAAACAGAACAGCTTCAGATGTTCGTGCCGCATTTGGTAAAAATGGTGGAAACATGGGAGTAAGTGGTTCCGTTTCTTATATGTTTGATGCAACAGCCGTTATTGGGGTAGAAGGAAAAACAGAAGAAGAAGCATTAGAGCTTCTAATGGAAGCAGATGTAGATGTACGCGATATTATGGAAGAAGAAGATTCTGTTATTGTATACGCAGAGCCAGATCAATTCCACGCTGTACAAGAAGCATTTAAACAAGCTGGTGTAACAGAATTCACCGTAGCCGAGCTAACAATGCTTGCACAAAACGATGTAACATTAGATCCAGACGCACAAGCACAATTCGAGAAAATGATTGATGCGATTGAAGATTTAGATGATGTGCAGCAAGTATATCATAACGTCGATTTAGGCGAGTAAGCTAGATAAGGATAAGGGAAAACTCACTTTTTGGTATGGAATTGGAACCATACAGAAAGGGAGTTGGAGCTTAAGCTACGATATACTATATCAAAAATCATAATATTTATGATGATAAACTAAACTCATTTTTTGTATGAAATTAAATTCATATGGAAAGTGGGTTTTTTGTTTGTTATTAGATGATGTATACTGAGCTGTTAGAGTTACAGATCACGCTGGATACAACGAAGGTAATGGAGTTACTTATAGACCAATATATGCGAGCGAATTCAATCCAGCATCTAGTGTACTTTATAAAGACAATATCGAACCATTCTCAGAGAGTGGTATGGATATTGTAAAAGATCATCCGGTATTCACATATTTCTTGAAAAGTGATTTAAATGAAGGTATATACGACAATAAACAAATAGGTTTTATTGCAGAAGCGGCACCTATGCTTAGAAAAGGTGACACAATTAATATGTATAAAGGTTTATCTATGAACAGGAAAGCTACTCAAGAACTAATAACAAGGTTAGAAGAAGCTGAACATAAAATTGCTGATTTAGAAATGGCGGTGAATTGAAAATGGCTGAGAAAAAACAAGTTACTGTAAATGAACAAATCGTAATGGGGAATCTTGCTCAACAATTGGCTAATTTACAGGTGACCTTAGCAATGAAAGACGCATACATACAAGATTTAGAAGGACAATTAAATGAGTTGAAACAAACAAAGGATACTACTAAATAAAAGTATCCTTTTATTACTTGAAAGGAGTATTATAGATGCCTAATTATCCTTATCCAACATTAGGGACAAATATAAATAGAGATTACCGAAACCTTTTTAATGATAATTTAAAACGTATTGAAGTACCATATAAAAAATGTTCAATCATATGGAGAAGGTTTTCAAGCTCAAGTGGATAAATTAATTAATGAAAATCCTCAACCTTCAGAAGTTGTCGATTTACGAGTTAGTTTGAAAGGACTTGTATATCCTACTGCAAGGGTTTATATAACTTCTTTAGAGCAGCGTATCGAAGAACTTGAAAACACAATTAGTGAAATGGTAAATAACGAATAGCATAAAAAGACTCGGAGTTAAATTTCCAAGTTCTCAAAGATTTCCCCGGAAACCGCAACAACTGACAAAATGTTCTTTATTTCGAATAATTTCCTCCCTGCTATTCTCTTAATATGGTAAAATATAGAGAAATATGGGAGGTAAAGTTATGCCGTGGAATAAAAATGAGAATATTAGACAATCAGCAGAATGGTTATCTGAAAAATACAAATTAATGGATGATAAAGAAAAAATGCTAAATTCACATGCCAGTAAACCAAAAGTAAGAGGTAAAAAGCCACCAATTAGAGATGTTTTTCGTGGTGGAGTGTATTGGGTCAATTTTGGGAAAGGTAATTTGGGTGCTGAGAAAAATAAAACTAGACCTGCAGTAATAGTCTCTCCTAATCACTTAAATACTGGGGAAACTGTAGTGGTTATACCTATATCTACAAAATTCCCTTATAGTGTGGCTCATGGAAAGAAAATACCTAAGTATAAAAATCATTTCTTTTTATATAAAAATAAATACAAGGAATTAGAAGAATTATCAGCTATAAAATGTGAAGATATTAAAACTATAGACATTAGTCGTATTGGTGATTTGATATTTAATATTGAAAAGAAAGATATGAAATTATTGAAGTCCAGATTAATGTATATGTTTGGATATTAAATCTTTGACCGCCTAGCATAATATTGATAATATTGAATAAAATAATAACGTACTCTTTCATAGATAGGATATATGTTTATCTCTTGACATAAAGAAAGTTATTGTTTATTATTAGAGTATAAATTATGTTAGATCACCTTGTCGTGATCGTCTGACACCTATCTATGATAGGGTGTATTGTTTAATGGCAGTTGTTGTCATTACATTTAAAAGGACTCTTACCTTAACTGGTGGGGGTCTTTTTATTTTAAATTATAGAGAAAGGGGAATATAACCTAATCCTCATGAAAAAATGTCTCTTTTATCTAGCTTTAACTTCCAAAGAAAACCTATTATCATTAACGACTAGATAATTTAAATTATAATAAATGTTAATAACTTCATACACTAAATGATTAGTGAAAACATTGATATAGTAATATAAATAGCAGCCTTAATTTAGATGATGTGCAGCAAGTATATCATAACGTCGATTTAGGCGAGTAAGCTAGATAAGGATAAGGGAAAACTCACTTTTTGGTATGGAATTGGAACCATACAGAAAGTGGGTTTTTTGTTGTTTGAAGAAGAATATTTAAGCATATTTAAATTATTAATTTCCAAACTACACATAAATGTGTACGATTCTTGTTCAATAAACAGAGCAAAATTATTTTTCCAAATATATGTATAAGAACGTATATTCGTGTTATAGTTTCATTATAAAGTTATCTGGGGTGAGAATGATGAACTTACGAAACATCCATATGGAAGAACGAATGGAATATTATAATGTAAACGGTTTAAGTATTGCATTATTCGAAGAAGGTCAAATCAGTGGAACAAAAAACTATGGTTTACTTGAAGTGAAAAGCGATAGAAAGGTAAGTGATGATTCTATTTTCAGTGCATGTTCCATTAGTAAGTTCCTGACTGGAATAATAGCAATAAAGTTACTGGATGAAGGGCTTCTTGATTTAGATGAAAGTGTAAATGAAAGACTTGTAACGTGGAAAGTGTCTGAAAATAAATATACAAAAAATAAAAAAGTTACTTTAAGAAACTTACTTAGTCATCAATCGGGAATCAAGGACCCTGAAGGTAGTTTTTTTGAACAGAATTTAGATATAGGGTTTCCCTCGATGGTTGAATTGTTAGAGGGAAAATCCCATTATTGTAAAGTTCCTATTGAGGTGCAATTCGAGCCAGAAAGTGAATTTCATTATTCTGACGCGGGCTATTGTATTATTCAGCAACTAATAGAAGATGTAACGAAAAAGCAGTTTAATCATGTGGTAAATGAGCTAATATTTAAGCCATTGAAAATGGAAAATAGCTATTTAAATACAACGATGTTCGAGATAGGTAAAAAGGAGTTTTCTTGTGGTCATAATAAAAACGGTAAGTTGGTAGAAGAAAAATATCCTATCTACCCTTATCCTGCAGCTGCAGGATTATGGACGACTGCATTAGATTTAGCTACACTAGTCCTTGAGTTAATGAATGCATTAAAAGGAGAAAGTAAAATTGGAATTTCAAAAAGATTAGCTAAAGAAATGATAACTTCTCAAATAGGAAAAAGCTGGACTGGATTAGGTGTATTTTTAGATGGTTCCGAAAAAGAATTAGAAATTACATCTATGGGATGGGGAGTAGGTTTTCAATGTATGATGGTGGCGTACCCACACATAGAGAAAGGTGCCGTTATTATGACGAATGCAGAATTAGGTGTGCATCAATTGAAAGGGATTATTGGAGAAATTTATAAATCTCTTTTATTGTAATAAGCGTTAAATGTCTTATTGAACTAGCACTTTCTTTATTATTCCCAATAGGTTTTATCATAGGATTAAGTTTGCTTTTAGTAGGAATATTTAAGAAATCAGATACAAATAATTCCATGTGATAGATATTTGATTAAAGGAAATTGACATAAGTTGTTATTCTTTTTTTTGATTATTTCAGTAACTAAAGGGGTTAGTTGAAATAATAGAAATATAAAAGGGGAAGATAAACGATAATCAGGTTCTTTCAGTAGTATAAGATTTTGTGAAATGATGTACTTAGAGTAACGGAGGCCTTTCTTTAAAAAGAAAGTATATTTAATATATTGATAGTTCCTAATATTCCTAAAAAAGTTAGAAGAATTTATTTGTAGATGATTGTATCTGAAAATATAGTATGAATGGGAGTAGCAAACACAAGTTTTGCTACTCCATCTTTATCTAGGAATTCATTTCTCTTTGGACTAACAGGGTAGCATGGTTGAATAAGCTGAATTTTCTTGTATTATAAAAGTGAACATACGTTCGTTTGATTTTTTCCTAACTTTGGGGGGGCTTAGAAAATGAATAAAATCAATCAATATGAAGACATAATTGAAAAATTATTTGAATTAAAGGACTATCCTGAAAAAATCCTTAATGAACCTATTTCAGAAGGAAAGTGGTCCATTAGAGAGATAGTGGGACATTTGTTTTATTGGGATAAATTTATATTAGAAAAGATGGTACCTTTGATGGCTAACGAGATGGTTTTACCGCCTTTTCCCAATCACGATTTACATAACAAGGAAGCTGTCGCCCATTTAAAGAAATATAAAAATGTTAGGGAGATAATCGATGATTTCGCAAAAACACGGAAACAATTAGTGAAAGAGTTAAAAGAGCTTGATAGGGATATCGAATTTTATATCGAAAATGAGCCAAACTCATTTTCACCAGAAAAATTCATTGAAATATTTTTGGAACACGATATCCACCACTTAAACCAAGTGAAAGAAAAACTTAGATAATTAATGCTCTTTTAGCATAGGAATCTTCAAGGTTTTACTGGAATAGAATTGGAAAGTTAAAGAAGAATATTCTTAAAATGAGCAGAGTAGATAGGTTGTAATCTTCCGAGTATGGTTTTGTTATGTAGATTTAGGTTATTTAATGTACATAACTAAAAATTGGGTGGGATTTAAATGACGATTAGTCTAAGTTTTGTTTTTGCAATTGGCTTTATTTTTATTCATTTCTTTTCTAAAGCAATGAAGTTTATCAAAGATTCACCTAGAAGTAGGTTTCTCTCCATTGCGGGAGGGATTGCTGTTTCTTATGTATTTATCCATCTATTGCCCGAATTAAGTAAACATCAAAGAGTATTGGAGCAAGCAGGAGCTAAAGGAGTCTTTCACCTATTTGAGAATCACGCCTATCTGATAGCTCTACTGGGATTGACTATTTTCTATGGACTAGAAAGAATGGTGAAGAATTCAAAAAAAGAAAGTGGTATGAAAAAAACGAAACCCGGTGTATTTTGGATTCATATAACATCTTTTTTTGTATATAATGCGCTAATAGGCTACCTTTTGATTAGAGAAACATATAAAAGTCATTGGGGGATGTTTTTCTACTTCTTAGCAATGGCGGTTCATTTTGTTACCAATGATCACAGTCTAAGGAAAGATCACAAAGAAATATATGACCATTTTGGAAGATGGTTACTGACATTGGCAATATTATTAGGATGGGTGGTTGGAGTATTTACAGAATTAAAAGAAGTTTATATCTCATTGCTCACAGCATTCTTGGCAGGTGGGATAATATTAAATGTACTAAAGGAAGAGTTGCCAGAAGAAAGAGAGAGCAGTTTCGTTGCTTTTTTTCTTGGTTTGGTGAGTTATTCTGTCTTGTTATTGCTTATTGAGCTAAGGGGGAAATAGGAATGTCCACAGTGCAATAAGGTATTATAAAGCGGATTTAGGAGAGCAAGGTTATAAGTGAAACCCACCTTTGAATGATTTGAAAATATCTAAGGGGTGGGTCTTTTGGTTGTTAAACGATGTCTTCAAATGATACTTTTTTTATCCTTTTGATAGAGGTAATGCATCCAATACAGAGAATAGGGGGGATAAAATTTTTATAGTGACCAATAATATAATTCAAACAAGAAAAAATTACTTAAATTAAAAAAATATCGATAAAAGGATGGTTAGATGTCAGATTCTCGTATTGAACTATTTGACAAGGCGGTGAAATTGAGAAAAGAGTCTACCAAAGCTTTTGTAGATAATTGGTTAGATTATTCCCTTTATACAACTTTTGAATTTTGGTTATTGGTCCTCCTCTTTTTTGTTCCATTGATACTTGTGATATGGAAAATTGATAAGGAAAAGATTTTTGTAATTGGATTTTATGGATATAGCGTGCATATTTTTGGTCATTATATAAATTTAATAGGAATTAATACCGGAATTTGGAACTATCCTATTTCCTTAATTCCGCTAATTCCCAGTGCATCCTTTGACGCATCTGTGGTGCCAGTCACATATATGTTAGTATATCAATGGACATTAAATAAGAAAAAAAACTACTATTTTTATCTCTTCTTTGCTGCTATGGTCTTCGCCTTAGTTTGTGATCCAATTTCAGTAAAGTTAGGGCTACTTAAGATGTACGGAAACGTTAATTTTCTATACAGTATCGGATATTATTTATCTATAGCATTAATCGCAAAAGTTATCACAAATGTTTTTATTAAATTATCTAATATTACAATAATTAACAATTAATGCTGTTGATTATTGTAACTATACTTTCTCGAAGGAATCTTCATATAATTAAAGAAGGAGAGTAGCGTTTTAGCAATAGAATCTCTTCTTCATATGTCCCTATAGGCAGCCTATCTCCTTACCACTCGCGCAATAAGAATAAATTGATTATCATCATTCATATTCAATGATCAAGTTGTGAAACTATGCAATCGAATAAAATGACATATAGAGAATAACTCATTGTGGCTGCCCCCTAAGTTTAGGTGGTCTTATTTCATCAAGACCTCACTAAGATAGGTTCATTTCCAGTAAACCAATGACAATTTTTCGAATGGGTTGGAAAAGATAACATGTTGAAAATTTAATATTGATTTCGCTTTTACCCGGTTGGAGCTTTAAGCAAATAGTGGGGCTGTATTATTGGTATAAAAAGTGTAGTTGGTTTAGGAAGATTTTTTAATAAACAAGCTTAGCGATGTATTATTAGATTTATTCAGGATAACATATTATTAAAAAGGAAAATAATACAAACGATGATTTTTCTATTTATTTCCATTATTTTATTTAATTTAATTGCCTTTCAAAAAAATAAAATAGCTAGCATGAATGCAATGTTTAGTATTTGGATATTTACCATTGCATTTCAGAACGTTTTTGATGTGATGGTCGAATTCAAGTACCATGGATATTGGTATTTTGATAAAGGTATTGATTGGCTTGGTGTCCTTGCACATACATTACTGATTCCTCCAGTAAACATCCTATTTTTAAGTTGGTTTCCTTTTGTATCCGATTTGAAAAGAAAGGTAATTTATATTGCTAGTTGGACAGTGGGAGTTATCATTTATGAAGCACTTGTTTTACTTCCAGAACCTTGGGGATATTTCCATTTGGGTTGGTGGCATTTATGGTATGAATTAATTGTTGTACCTATCCTTCTACTTATCTTATTAGTTTATTATAAATGGATTGGAAAGTTAGAAGTGATACTATTGGAAAGTTATAAGTATAATAAACAGTAATACAATTTCAGTAGGATGTAATCTTTTTAGAGAATTTAGCGATGAAAGGTTAGCTGAGGGAACATGGTTAAAAAGATAATGATAAAAGAAAACTCACTTTTTGTATGAAAAGGTCATACGAAAGGTGGGTTTTTTGTATAAAAAAAGAGTTATAATGGATGGGAAATATTAACTGAAGGAGTTTTTCAAAAAGGAGGAAAAGTATGAAAAAGCTTAACTTAAAAGTATGGATTCCTAGCATTGCTATAGAAGGAGCACTAGAATTAGTTGAGTTCAAATACTCAAAGGGCTTACAAATAACGTTAGAAGATATTCAGAATAATACTTATCAAATACAATTTAATAAAGAAAAGAATGGAAATTATATTTTAGCCTGTAGATTTGCAGATGAAATGAAGCGGAGTGATTTAGCAGAACCAGCTTTTCAGGCTCGTAAAAACGAAGTGGATACAGTCAGAAAATCATGGTCCTTATATAAGGCTATAAATTCAGATTTTGTAGATTGGTATGATCAACTACCTGGTCCAGGAAGTGAGCATTATCATATAGACCATTATATTATTGTTACCTCGGATGAAACCTTTGAAATTTTGAGTGAAGTAGAACCAACCATCATTAAATTAGCTTAAAAAAAGGTGTTAGATTAAAACTATTTAAAGATTCTCGTTATAAAAAAGAGCAGTTTTACAAGTGTTCATGAATCTCCTTAGCGAAAATATAAAACGTAGGAATGATATCAGGCCAAATTATAATATATGATCCAAACTCACAATTAATCACCTAACCAAGCAAGAATGTTAGCCAAATTGATATAGTGTAAATTGCTAAAAGAAAAAGGATATCTTTTCCTTTTGTCGAATGAAAGTATGAATCTTATATTATCCCAAAAGGAGGATCAAGATGAATACAATCATTCACAGAGTTGGAACAATCTATCTACCAGTTGAGAATCCAGAGTTAGCTTCAAACTGGTATCAAGAAAAATTAGGTGCAATTGAAAATTTCAGAAATGAAGAGAAAGCCATTCTGGATTTTGCGAATCAAAGCTTCTTTCTTGTTAAATCGCAGAAAGGAGAAAAAGCAGCCTTTCAAGATGGCAAAGATAAGGAGCATTTCTTTCTGACATTTGAAGTAGACGGTATAGAAGATTTAAAGAAACTTCATTACGTGTTAATGGAAAAAGGTGTAACGGTAGGGGATATAGAGGATAGAGGACATCCAGGTAATAATTTTGTCTTTTTCGATATGGATGGAAATAAATTTGATGTATGGAGTGAGTTAAGTCCAAGTTTTAAAGAGAAATACTTGATTAGTCAGGATTAATGAAAAATTCCAATTGAAGCTGTCTTTTAGATATTAAAGAAAGGAGACGATTAAAGATTGCGTTTTGTTTCCTTTAACTAAAAAGGTTTAATTGCACCTTGTATAACACAGAAAAAGAGACCAGGGTCCCCACCAACCTGGTCTCTTTTGTTTCAGTGTTTTGAATGATTTTGAATCATTATTAGGAAATCTTAAACTTATTAATCTGCTTATTTAATCTACTAGCTAAAATGTCTAATTCTTTAGCAGCACTAGCAATGGTTTCAGTTGATAGTAACTGTTCTTTTCCTGTTGCGGATATTTCTTCTGTACTTGCTGCAAATTCCTCCACACGGGATGTTAAATCTTGAATTTGATTCGACACCGTTTGCGAACTTCCATTAACCGTCTTCATAGCAGTTGCAGTTTGTTTAAAGCCGTCTACAATTCCTTCATACATTGTTCTAATTTTATCAAAAGCTTTTTCCGTAATATTTAATGCATCTCTTTGTTCATCGATTAATTTATTGGATTGTTCAATATTTGCAACAGCTAAATCGGTTTTCTCAGAAGTCTTTTCGATAATAGATGTTATCTCTCTTGCTGAATGGGAAGACTGTTCTGCTAATTTCCTTATTTCATCTGCTACTACGGAAAATCCTTTTCCAGCTTCACCAGCTCTGGCAGCCTCTATAGAAGCATTTAGTGCCAATAAATTCGTTTGTTCTGCAATAGAGGTAATAATTCCAACAAATCCTGTAACTTGATGAATCATTTCTTTTAGTTCGTTAATAGAATGATTAACTTCATTTGATACAAGAAGTGTTTCCTCCATTTTCCTCGTTTGTATATCAACGCTTAATTGGCCTTCATTGATAGAATCCAATGAATGAGTAGCTTGTTCTGCGTTTTCAGATGTTTTCGCAGCTATTCCATCAATTAAAGAAACGACATCTGCTAAAGTCCCGCTAATTCCACTCATGGTGTCTGCTTGTTCGGAATTTCCGAGTGCTAGCTGATCTATTGTATTAACGATTTGTGTAATGGAGCTCACATTTTCATCTGTGTTTTTAGTAAGGTGATTGGATTGATTAGTAACCGTGGAAGACACTATTTGCAGTTCGGAAGTAATATTCTTAAGTGCTTTTCTAGTTTCATATAGTGCTCTTGCCATATTCCCTGTTTGGTCTTTTATTTCTACTAATTTTTCTAAGTCATCATCTGTATCAGCCAAATCTAAATCGGCTGTTTTCTTTGCAAATTCCGTCACCTTCACAATCGGTTTTTCGATTGCTTTGCCTAAAATATAAGATAAGATAATACCAATAATTAATGAAATAATTAATCCCCATAATATGGGTGTAGGAATCATAAAGCCAGTTTGCATTGGCTGTGCCGCGCCAATACTTGGATCAGCAGTAGCTGTATCGCTGCCACTCCCATTCATAAATAAAGAGGCACTTACATTAATAATAGCTACTAACACTGAGTTTAATAAAGATAAAAGGATAATCTTTGTTGATATTTTTTTCATATAGTTATGACCGCCGTTTACAATTTAATTTTTGAATGACCAATATAATTATATTGGAATTTCTTAGATGTAAAATATATAATATTCAAAAAGATTATATATTTCTAGCCTAATCATTAGGAAAATAGTTATCTTGTTTTTCCAATTCTCTTTAAAACTTGCTAAAAAGTCTTCCGCGATCCTCCTTAATGTGAAAATCTGAGTATAAAGTCCTGTTTATGGTTCTTATTATTACTATTTAACCTTAATTTATCCTTAAGAGAGAATATAGGCGGAAGTCTGATAGTAGGAAATTAGTTGAAAAAGATAGAATAGTGCGGAGAAATAATTTTAAAATAAGCAAATATGGCAACTAATACAACGAGGTGAGTAAATGTTTTTTGAAATGACTTATCAAATAAGAGTATCGGATATAGTGAACGGAATAAAGTGGTACAGTACTTTTTTTCAAAGGGAACCGGATTTTGTTCCCCATGAAGGGTTTGCAGAATGGGAAATACTGCCGGGATGCTGGCTGCAAGTGGCAGAAGGTATTCCATCCGAAGGAAGCGGACCGCTCCGCTTTGCCGTAAAGGATATTAACTTCGAGCAGGATCGGTTAAGGAGCGAGTTAGAAATAGAAGGTTTACAGATAGAAGGGAGGGCAGAGGTGCCAGTTAGATGGGGAACTTTCCAGGATCCATGGGGAAATCAGATTGGTTTGTTTGAATACAACGATAAAGAGGAAGAACGAGAACGAATGATGGCTATTTTAAGCAAACAGCTGTAAAGGAAAAGAGGGACTAATTTGCAAGATAAGATAAATGCTATAGTAGAAAACATGCTACCAACGGCAAAAGGGAAAAGAGTAGTCGTAGGTATAGACGGGCTAAGCCGGTCTGGAAAAACAACCATGGTAAAAAAACTAGAAGCAAGTCTCCTTGAAAGAGGACTTTCTGTGAAAGTTTTACATATAGATGATTATATTGTAGAAAGAAATCGGCGTTATCATACTGGTTATGAGGAATGGTATGAATACTATCATTTACAATGGGATGTCCAAGCATTACAGGAAAAACTTTTTAAAAAGCTCAAAAATGCAACAGAAATACAGTTGCCTACATATAATTCCCAATCGGATACCCAACAAATAGAAATAATTTCATTGTTACATACTGACTTAATCATAATGGAGGGAGTTTTTTTACAACGAATAGAATGGAGAGATTTTTTTGACTTTATTCTTTATTTAGATTGCCCAAAAGAAATTAGGTTTTCACGAGAAAGGAAAGAAACGCAGCTGAATCTAGATAAATTCAAAAATAGGTACTGGAAGGCAGAGGATTATTATATTGAGAAAGAATGTCCGAAAAAACGCGCAAATATCGTATTTCACGTTTAAGGGAAAAGGGCGACAAGATAGGGCAAGTGATTTTTTTTTTGCAATATGGTGGATTCTCCTCATTGTTGCCCCTTTTTTGGCTGTAGAAGAGTAAAGAGTGTCCTCTATTGGGAAAGAAGAATAGAAGAGTGCAAAGGAGATAGACTTTGTATTAAATAGTCATCACTAGAATGTAAAGGTAACTTGACGTTAAGTTTCCTTTACATTTATACTGTAAAGGAATATAGGTGGTGATGAATTTGAAAAATAAATTAAGTGAACATAGAAATCAATTTGGTTTGTCTCAAGATAAATTAGCTGAAAAGTTAGGTGTTTCCAGACAAACAATTATTTCAATTGAAAAGGGGAGATACAATCCATCCCTCCCTTTAGCAATGATGATCGCCGAAATATTTCAAACAAATGTGGAAAATATTTTTATCTTAGAAGAAGGAGATTATAAATAAATTTTGCTTACAAATTAGGAGGGAGTATATATGAAATCAAGGTTAGGTTATATAGTCATTGGTTTTCTTTTATTGATAGAAAGTGGTTATTTCCTATATGGTGGAATGACAGGTGATTTTCCATTATCTCCAACTTATGCACTAATTCTTGCGTTATCTGTTATGTTTCTTTCTCTTGGTTATTTGCATCCACAATTTAAGAATAAAGATGAAAGAATGAAAGTAATACGAGAAAAAGGAATGTTTTACTCCTATTTTATTATAATGTTTTATTTTTTTCTGTTTATTATATTAATTCACTTTCAAGTTATTAGTATAAGTGCAATGGGAATTGTTTTAATTCTTGCTGCACTTACTATTATGACAGTCTTCCTTTCGATGGTTGTTTTATCTTTGATTTTATGATGAGGGGATTAACTAATAATGAAAGTGGCTGCTAATTTCCTTGTTGTTTCATATGGATTCTATTTCATGTAAATTTAACGATTTATGGTAAAATAAGGTTATGTTTTAACGGGAATATAAGTTATTTGACTGAAGAAGTTAGTTTTTATTCAGACAGAATGAGGTGATTTTTTTATTGAAAACGTTAGAGCAAGATTCTCAGTACATTAGGTCTGTAAGTCTTAAAAGAGACCATATTTTATCTTATGACAACTTTCCGCTTAATCTGCCAACTATTCAGAACTTAAATGAATTACAGTTTCATCCTAATGTTACTTATATTATCGGTGAAAACGGAATGGGAAAATCAACATTACTAGAGGGGATTGCTATTGCATTAGGATTCAATCCAGAAGGCGGCACATTGAATTTTCATTTTTCGAGTTATGACTCTCATTCAAATTTAGACGAATACTTACGTTTAATCAAAGGAGTAAACCGGCCAAAGGAACACTTTTTCTTTAGAGCTGAAACTTTTTATAATGTAGCAACCAATATAGAAGATTTAGATAAAGAAGAACCATTTTTGGATCCCAAAATTATAGATTCTTATGGAGGTAAATCACTTCATGAACAATCCCATGGAGAATCATTCTTTGCCGTATTTAACGAGCGTTTTCAAGGAAATGGTTTATATATTTTAGACGAACCAGAAGCAGCCTTGTCACCCTTAAGACAAATGACGATGCTGGCTAGAATCAATGAACTTGTTAATAAAGGATCTCAATTTATCATCGCTACCCATTCGCCGATAATTATGGCATATCCAAATGCTAAAATCATCCAAATTACAGAAGAAGGATTAAGTGAGTCTAAATTGGAAGATACTCAACATTATTCTATTATGAAACAGTTTTTTGCAGATAAGAACCGAATATTACACCACCTTTTCAATTAACAAGAATTTATAGCATAGGACAGATTATACTTATCTAGTATTGGATAGATAAGTTAACTAGGCATCTGAATAGCAATGATTCAATTAAAATGTTCGAATTGTTCATTAAGCTAGGGATGCAATCCTAACAATCTAAACAAACTTGACAATACGAAGCAAAGACAGGAGTGAGGTTATGAAATTTCTGCTTACATCTGGAGGCGTCAATAACAAAATCATACACGACGCACTGGTTGATATGCTAGGAAAGCCGATTGCTGAGGCAAACGCTCTGTGCATTCCCACAGCGATGTATGGACATCCTTGGGTTGGCCCTGGAGTCAAAGCATGGCAGTTCATCAGTGGAAAAGAAGAGAATCCCATGGTCAACCTTGGCTGGAAGTCAGTTGGCGTGTTGGAGCTTACAGCACTTCCAAGTATCGACGAAAACCAATGGATACCACTTGTTCAAGAAACAGATGTACTGCTAGTGTCAGGCGGCGACGCCCTTTACCTGTGCCACTGGATGCGTCAATCTGGACTGGCAGACCTTTTAACATCACTGAACTCAGTTTATGTGGGAATGAGTGCTGGGAGCATGGTTTTGACACCTAGAATAGGAGAATACTTTGTTGGCTGGACTCCACCAAGTGGAAGTGATGGAACACTGAGAATAGTTGATTTTTCCATTTTTCCGCATCTAGATCACGAGATGCTGCCAGGAAATACCATGGCTGCTGCAGAGAGATGGGCAGTCGAGATACAGGGACCTGCATATGCAATTGATGATCAAACTGCAATCAAAGTAGTTGACGGAGCGGTAGAAGTTTTATCTGAAGGGCAATGGAAACTATTTACACCTTGAGCATGATATACGCCCGCTTCTTTAAATAATTTCATGGAATAGTGGGATAGTTCGACATGTTTGGTGGCGTTGCTGTGTAGCTTACCTAGCAAGGGCGGATGATCATAACTCAGCAACTACTGTCTAAATTCAATAGTAGCAAATGGTGCTGAATTTTTTAACGCTCATTCAGAATTAATAGATCCTTTAAAATAGGGAAGATTAGAGGCATAAAACAAAAGAGACCAAAAGGAAGTAACTATCCTTTTTTGGTCTCTTTTATTTTTATAGGGATTTCATAAATTATGCTTCATTATTTAAATTGCTATTTAAATAGAGCAAGCCTTTTTTGAAATGATAATCTTTCACACTTCCAATAAATATCTGCTGAAATAATGCTAATCTTAGAATATACTATTATCATTGGGTTAATGTTGTTAATTAATCCTAACATTCCAAGATTTTTAGCAGGAATAATATAAAACTACCATGGGAGAGCATAGAATGAACAAAAAAATGAACTATTTAATCATGATTTTAATGACGATTGTTATGGTTGGTTGTGCCAATGTAGAAGATACTTCAAATAAAAATGGAGAAACAGAAATACAAGAAGTAACCACTGTTAATACAAATGAAAATAGTGAAGAAGAAACGAGCACGAAGGATGACGATGAATCAGTAGTAGAAGAGACACAAACCGAGCCAAATAATGAACTGTTCGCAGGGTATAAACTTATGGAAGTTGATGGAGGAGATCTGTCTGGACACCGTGAATCAAACGTTGTCGTTGACATTGGTTATGGCGACCGTGAATATTGGGCATTTACCAATGAATACGGGCAATTAGTACGTGTTGTAGCTGATGAAATCATTCTTCAAGATGACGATAATGAACCTGTATTATCTTCTGGCAGATACTATCCCGACGAGGCGAAGGTTCCTGGTGTGGAAAGTGATGTTTTAGATGAAGGACATATCATTGCCGATTCACTTGGAGGGGTCTCAAATGCTTATAATATTACCCCACAAGATAGTACGCTAAACCGACATGGTGATCAAGCTTATATGGAAGAAGTGATCCGCAAGGCAGGCGGAGCGACAAATTTTGAAGCAATTATCACCTATCCGAATACAGAAACGCAAATTCCCTCCAGTTATCAGTATACCTATACAATAAAGGGAAATGTCATTACGGATTCATTTGACAATGTGAATCCTGATGAAGTAAACGAATCTCTTGGTTTAACAGATAGTGAGCCTACCGATTCAAGTAGTTCCAACACAAATGAGGATATTTCCAGCATTGATACAAATGGAAATGGTATGGTGACAATCGCAGAAGCAAAGGCAGCCGGTTTCAGTATGCCAATAACAAGTGATCATTGGTTAAATTTAGATATTAATTCATAGGATAGTTAGTCTAATATGAGGGCTGGTTATCCATTTTTATTTACATAATTTATTGGATAAATAAAGGTTGAAAATATTGTATTAATAGTTTAATATGAAACCATAAACAAGAACATTTGTTTGTATTGCTGGAGGACGTAGCCTCGGTGCGAGGACCTTAAAGAAACAACAATAACGGTAAACATTATAAGTAGCAGCACTATCGTAAATTTCAATTGGTTGGAGATGCTTTTATGAAGGTAGAACAAATATTGATTGGGAATAGAAAAGTATATCTGCTTATTGATTCAAATGGAACGCCAGTTAAACCCGTTGCGAAGTATATGAAATTTCACTATAACAAGGAGAGTAGTAGCAATACTTTACAGACTTATTGTACAGCTTTGAAATATTACTTTACATACTTAGAACAAACAGAAATTGATTATCAGCAAGTTAGCTTTCAAATAATATCTGACTTCGTTGCTTGGCTCAGAAATCCATATGAAAGCAATAAAGTAGTACCTCAAAAAGAAGTTAAGGCTAAACGCAGTGAAAGAACAGTAAACACTTACCTTACGGTAGTGACATCATTTTATGATTATCTATACAGAGAAGAATTAGTTGAATCAAATGTTGTTGAAAAGTTGATGAAGAAGATGTTTCAAGGTGCCAGTGGAAATGGATATAAGGATTTTTTATATCATGTAAATAAAGAAAAACCACGTTTCAAAAATGTGCTTAAATTAGACGAACCTAAAGTAAGAGTGAGGATATTTACAAAGGAGCAAGTTAATGAAATCTATAAATCTACTACTAATCTTAGGGATAGGTTTCTAGTAAGATTGCTTTTTGAAACTGGCTTACGTATAGGTGAAGTTCTTTCCTTATTTCTTGAGGATTTTCAATTTGATGCCATACAAAGGAAGCACAAAATCCAACTAACAGATAGAGGGGAGTTACCAAACGGGGGAAAATTGAAGACTGGAGAACGAAAGATTGACATCTCTCAAGGACTAATGGACTTGTATGATGATTACTTATACGAAGTGCTAGATGAATATAATCCTAACCATAACTTTGTATTTGTGAAGATTTGGGGTAAGAACGTTGGAGAACCTTTAACTTATTCTGATGTTTATGCCACTTTTAAGGAGATAGAAAGAAAAATAGGCCTATATATTACTCCGCATTTATTCCGACATACCCATGGAACCATATTTTATCTTCAAACAAAGAACATAAAGGCTGTACAAGAACGTCTAGGTCATGCACAAATACAAACAACCATTGACCTATATGTTCACCCTTCCGAAGATGATATTCGTAAGGAATGGGAAAAAGCCTCTCATGCCTTTGAAATTAGGCGAGGCGTGGAGAACAAATAGGAAGCGTTTCAAACAGGTTTACTGACGAAGTAGCACCTTTTTAGAGCGATATTAGTATTTTAGGAGGGCAAATATTGGATAATATCATACAGAGTAATTCAATCCTTAAAAGCGAATATTGGGACTTAATCACTTCCACTCTTTCCTCTTACGAGGTTAAAGAAATTTCCAACGATGGAAAAGTAACAAAAAGAGTTGTGAATGATGATTACTTTTTAGTCAATGATATTTGGAATATACACGAGATTGGTAAAATCCCTAATTTTGAAGAGCAATATAACAAGAGAAAAGGAATAGTAAATAACATTTACTTCAACTGCGAAAATCCAAACGTCAACATGGAGATTAAGTTTGTTTACTACAATCAAATTTTTTCAGACCGTTGGGGAATAAGGACTATATTTAAAAGTATCTCAGGCTCGTTAAAAAAACTGGCTGAGTATTTAAACGAAAAGCACCCAAATCTCACTTCCCTTCTTGATTTAGACATCAATAAAGAGCAAAAACTTTGGACCTTTTGGTTGAATGGTAAAGGAGAAAAGACGAGTTACATCAAGAAGTGGAGAGGGAAAGAAATCGTAGCCCGTACGGAAATAGATGGCTTTTTAGCACGGATTTATAATACACTTTTTCAATTAACAGACACCCGTGATGAATGGGAGAAGGACCGATGGGATATACGGGTGCTGTATAAAAAATATGGGATAGGATTCAATGAATCAACAAGTGGTTATCACATTGATTTTTCAAATATAGAGAATAAAAATTTCCGTAAAATATTTAAAGAATATTTAAAAGGTCGTCTAATCAGCGGCAAAAACTTCACCTGGGGTACAGCTCGAAGTTATGGAACATACACTATTCCTTTTTTAAACTCAATTTCAAAACAAAATCCAAAATGGAACGATTTTAAAGAACTTGAAAGAAAACATATAGAAAAGTACATAGAAGAGTTAAATGAATATATAAAGACCAAATTAAATAAGAAAAATTCCAATCCTAAAAAATATGTTCGTCAAGCATTAAAGTGTGTTCGTGCCTTCATAAGAGATCTTCAAATTTTAGAGAAGTTCGAGGATTTTGCACCTGAAGAAATGGTGTTTCGTCTAATATATCCTGAAGACTTTCCTAATCTCCCTAAAAAATCATTGGATGATATTGATTACATACCTGACTATGTATTGGAACAACTGTTTAATAATCTAAATGACCTTCATCCAGATGTACAGCCAATTGTCTGGATTGCTTTCAAAACAGGGCTTCGCATAAGCGATACATTGGGATTAACGCAGGATTGTTTAGGTAAAATAAATGGAAAGTCAAATCTTACAACAGATATTGAAAAGACGTATGTAATAGGTCATAAAATCCCCATTGATGATCATCTAGCGGATATAATTGCAGTTTTAATTGACCGTTCCAAGCAAAACAGCAATGATGATAACAATCCTGAAAGATACCTTTTTGTTCGCTACCGAGGTCCTCGTAAGGGAAGACCCTTTAGTCAGAATTTTGTTCGAGAAGAACTAAACAAATTAGCGTTAAAAAAGAATATAACAGATGAATCAGGAAATTTATTTCACTTCAAAAATCACCAGTTCCGACATACTTATGGAGTAAAAATGATAAATGGTGGAGCTGATATTATAACGGTGCAGGAGTTATTAGCCCACGCATCACCCGAAATGACCATTCTATATGCTCGTCTATTAGATGATACGAAACGTAAAGAATTTGAGAAAGTTGTGAGACAAGGTGTATTTGCCTTTGACTTAAATGGGGAAATTCATCAGGTCTCCGAAAAGGAACAAATCCCTAAAGACATTCTTGATATGTTGTGGAAAGATGAGAAGTTAAATGCCTTAGATAACCCTTATGGGACCTGTCGAGCAAGGGTCAATGGGAATTGCCCATTGGCAGCAGAACCACCTTGTCTCACTGCGAACGATGGAAAACCTTGTTTTGATTTAGCGGTAGGTATGACAAGTTTTGATGTTAAAAAGTACGAACTTCTTATAGAAACTACCACAAAGTGGATTGAAGCATCTAAAGAGTATGGTCGTGAAGATATGGTTAAGGCAAACGAAAAAAACTTGGAAAGGTACCAAAATATTTACGAAACAATCAAAGAAGGTAATGTTATTTTTGGTCGATTTGACCGCATGAAGAGACAATTAGAACGTAAGAAAAAGAAAGGTGTTAGACATGGCTAGTTTTGATCGTGAGGAGCAATTAAGGCGGCTACATGAAAAGAGAAAGCAAGAAACTAAAGATAAGGTTGAAAAAGCTATTAAACGCCTTATAAAGAGTTCTAAGGCAATTAACTTTAATAGCGTAGCGAAAGAAGCTGGAGTGAGCAAAGCAACGCTGTATAACCATTCAGCTCTTAAAGAGCGTATCAATTTCTTACGAAATCAACAAGAAGAAAAGTTTGTAGATTCAAGGATAAAACGGGATGAAAATAATCAAAACGCTGTAATAGCTTCACTTAAAAGAAGGATTGAAAAACTGGAGAAAAAGAATAAAGAACTTGAACTAGAAAATAAGCAATTAAGTGAAAATGAAAAAGAAAAGCTGGCTAACTATTTTGAGAGTATATAATCCTTATTCAACTACCATGAAAATAAACTTCTGTAATTTCGTGAAAAAGGCAATACTTAAGAAGACGCAGCTCATTCATTTTTTTAAAAGGGAAGCGCGCCTGATTCATGGATCTATTGTAGGAATATGGACTGGATTAAGATGCTTCAGGTTCTTGTAAAGTAACTGTGTATCCTAAACTTTCAAGTCTTCGGAGTGAATGTCGCACGATGGATTGCTGCCTCTGTTTATCAAAGTAGTCTTCGCCTAAGTCTACATACATCTCTTTTCGAGTTAAGAGGTAATAAGCAATTCTCAACATGGCATGGGCTACTACTATTCCAGCTCGTTTCTTACCTTTTCGTGAGGCTGTACGCCTATACAGTGCTCCGAGATAGTTCTTAGATCCTCTTACAGAATGGGCTGCTTCTGTTAATGCTGATCTCAAATACTTGTTCCCTTTTTTTGTTTTAGCTGATTTCCTTTTGCCGGCACTTTCGTTGTGACCTGGAACCAAACCAGCCCAAGAACACATATGAGCTGCACTTGGGAATTGTTTTTTAACATCAGTTCCAATTTCTGATAGAATCTGCTCAGCCATTCTTGTAGCTATGCCAGGAATTGAATCTAGTAGGTCCACGTCTTCTTGATGGGAGCTAACTCTTTCAGCGACCTTTTGGTCGAGCATCTCGATTTGCTCAGTTAAAAAATCAATATGCTTCAAAATTGTTTTCAACATAAGGCGTTGATGTGAATTGATATAGCCTTTTAGGGCGAGCATTAGTTCATCTTTTTTCTTTTTCATTGTACGTCGAGCGAAGTTTGCTAGTTTTTCAGGATCTTCTTCGCCTTCGGCAATAGCGTTAAGCATATCTCGAGCTGAAACTCCCATAACGTCCGAAACAACAGAAGCTAGCTTAATATTTGCACCCTCTAATACCTTTTGAATGCGATTATGTTGCCTAGCTCGTTCTTCAATAATACTCCTGCGATATCGAACTAGTTCACGTAATTCTCGTTGATTACGATCAGGAATATAACTAGCTTTTAAGAGTCCATGACGAAGAAGCTTGGCAATCCATTCTGCATCTTTGACATCAGTTTTACGTCCTGGGACTGCCTTCATATGTTGGGCATTCACAACTAGAAACTCAATATCTTCCGCTTCTAGTAAATTCACAATAGGTTTCCAGTATACACTCGTACTCTCCATGGCAACATGAGTACAGTTATGCTGTTTAATCCAGTCAACCAACTGTAATAGAAATACAGTTTTAGTAGAAAACGTTTGAATCTCCTTTCCTTCTGGGGTCATAATACATGCAGTAATATTGTCCTTATGAACATCCATACCACATGCTCTTTCAATGACTACATCCATTGAAAACATCCTTCCTACGGCTCTGAATATAATTGGAGGCTGGTGCAGCAACCAGAATGGGATTAATCTACCATGTGTGCTTCCCGAAAGGGAGCGACAGTCAGTGGTGCACCGTGGTCGTTGGAGTCAGACTAACGGATGGGCTCTAACGCACCATAGTTAAGCGACCTTCCTCTCCCAGCCGTAGAATCAGTATTGACGGTTCTTAACCATTTTCATTCTCTGTGGTGAAGCGCTGATTTTTCGCTTCATGGATGGCTAACGGGGCAGTTATGTTTAAGATGCTTTAAAATTTGGTTAAGCTCTCTAAAAAGATTGGTTTCTAACATTAGAAACCAATCTTTTTTATTGTAATATTAATATATAATAATCAAACAATCATTTGACTATTTGCTTATGTTGGGATATATTATACTCATCAAACAAACAGTCATTTGAATAAGGAGGGTAATTATGATGAAAGATATGTGTGAAGTTACCTGTATTCACGAAGATAAAGTAAACAGGGCTAAAAAAGACCTTGCTAAACAGAATCCTATGGATGTAGCGAAAGTTTTCAAGGCTCTGTCAGATGATACAAGGGTTAAAATTGCTTACGTTTTATCTTTAGAGGGAGAGTTATGTGTTTGTGATGTAGCGAATATTATTGAATCTTCAACGGCTACGGCATCCCATCATTTAAGATTATTGAAAAACCTAGGTATAGCAACATACCGTAAAGAAGGAAAATTAGTCTATTATTCACTAGATGATGAGCATGTTAAACAGCTCGTAGAAAAAGCCTTCGAGCATCAGAAGGAGGCTACGAAAGTTGGATAATACAGCAAAAACCTTAATAGAAGATAAAAATGTTTATCGTGTGGAGGGTTTCTCCTGTGCAAACTGTGCAGGGAAATTCGAAAAAAATGTAAAACAACTACCAGGAGTACAGGATGCTAAAGTCAATTTTGGAGCTTCTAAAATTGATGTATTTGGAAATGCAACCGTTGAAGAACTAGAAGAGGCTGGTGCTTTCGAGAATCTTAAAGTGGTACCAGAGAAAGCAAGAAGACGGGTCGAACCTGTGGTAATTGAAGATAAAAATGTTTATCGTGTTGAGGGATTTTCCTGTGCAAACTGTGCTGGAAAGTTTGAAAAAAATGTAAAACAACTATCAGGAGTTCAGGATGCAAAAGTAAACTTTGGAGCTTCTAAAATTGATGTTTTCGGAAATACAAGCCTTGAAGAGCTTGAAAAAGCAGGTGCTTTCGAGAATCTTAAAGTATTTCCTGAAAAACTGGCGAATCAAACGACAAAAGAGACCAGAGAGGACAACAAGGTTCAAAAAGAAGAGAAAATACCATTTTATAAAAAACATAGTACATTACTGTTTGCCACATTACTAATTGCTTTTGGTTACCTTTCTCACTTTGTAAATGGAGAAGATAACCTCGTAACTTCCATGTTATTTGTAGGTTCAATTGTAATTGGCGGATATTCACTATTTAAAGTTGGTTTTCAAAATTTGATACGCTTTGATTTCGACATGAAAACCCTGATGACAGTTGCCGTTATTGGAGCTGCCATCATCGGTGAATGGGCAGAGGCGTCCATTGTTGTCATTCTGTTTGCAATCAGTGAAGCTCTTGAACGTTTCTCTATGGACAGAGCAAGACAGTCCATTCGTTCATTGATGGATATTGCCCCAAAAGAAGCACTTGTTAGACGAAATGGTCAGGAAATAATGATCCATGTAGATGATATTGTTGTAGGCGATATTATGATTGTCAAACCAGGGCAAAAAATTGCCATGGATGGGCTAGTTGTTAATGGCTTGTCGGCTGTCAATCAGGCAGCTATAACAGGAGAATCAGTCCCTGTTTCCAAAACGGTAGATGATGAAGTATTTGCAGGTACGCTTAACGAAGAGGGATTACTTGAAGTAAAAATCACCAAATATGTAGAAGATACAACCATTGCCAAAATTATTCATCTTGTTGAAGAAGCACAAGGGGAGCGTGCTCCAGCCCAAGCATTCGTAGATAAGTTTGCAAAATATTACACTCCGATCATTATGGTTATTGCAGCCTTGGTTGCAGTCGTTCCACCTTTATTCTTTGGTGGAGGTTGGGATACATGGGTTTACCAAGGATTAGCAGTACTTGTAGTTGGGTGTCCTTGTGCATTAGTAATTTCTACTCCAATTTCGATTGTTTCGGCAATTGGAAATGCTGCTAAAAAAGGTGTGTTGATTAAAGGCGGTGCCTATTTGGAGGAATTGGGAGCCATCAAGGCAATCGCATTTGATAAAACAGGAACACTGACAAAAGGTGTACCAGTGGTAACAGATTTTAAAGTATTAAATAATCAAGTGGAAGAAAAAGAGCTATTTTCCATTATTACAGCTTTAGAATATCGTTCACAACATCCACTTGCTTCAGCAATTATGCAGAGGGCTGAGCAAGATAATATTCCTTATTCGAATGTGCAAGTGGAAGACTTCACTTCGATTACTGGGCGAGGTATAAAAGGGGTTGTAAACGGAACAACTTATTATATTGGTAGTCCCAGACTTTTTAAGGAATTAAATGTTTCCGATTTTAGCCTTGAGTTTGAAAACAATGTGAAAATCCTACAAAATCAAGGAAAAACAGCCATGATCATTGGAACGGAACAAACAATCCTCGGTGTAATTGCGGTTGCAGATGAAGTACGTGAGACAAGCAAAAATGTGATTCAAAAACTTCACCAGTTAGGAATTAAGCAAACAATAATGCTAACTGGTGATAATCAAGGTACCGCAAATGCAATTGGTGCACATGTAGGCGTATCTGATATTCAATCCGAACTGATGCCACAGGATAAATTAGATTTTATTAAAAAAATGCAATCGGAGCATGGTAACGTAGCTATGATTGGCGATGGCGTTAATGATGCTCCTGCACTTGCTGCATCCACTGTCGGAATAGCAATGGGCGGGGCTGGTACAGATACTGCAATCGAAACAGCTGATATAGCCTTAATGGGAGACGATTTAAGCAAACTTCCATTTGCAGTAAGACTCAGTCGAAAAACGCTAAATATCATCAAAGCTAACATCACTTTTGCTATTGGAATTAAATTAATTGCTTTACTATTGGTTATTCCAGGCTGGTTAACGCTTTGGATTGCTATTCTTTCAGATATGGGAGCTACTATTTTGGTAGCATTAAATAGTTTACGACTGATGAGAGTGAAGGATAAATAGGTACTATATGTGTGAAATTTACGGAAGGGCTTTTCAATTTGAAGAAAAGTCCTACCCTAAAATATTGGAGATGGAAAAATGATCGCAACGATACTGACGGCTGCTGCGGTATATGTAGCAACAGGAATTGATTATCTCGTCATATTAATTCTTTTGTTTTCGCAAGTAAAAAAAGGTCAGGTAAAACATATTTGGATAGGACAATATATAGGGACTGCAATTGTGATAGGAGCAAGTCTTTTAGTTGCACAGGGGGTTGTGAATTTAATTCCGCAGCAATGGGTTATCGGACTACTTGGACTTTTACCACTTTACTTAGGTGTGAAAATATGGATTAAAGGAGAAGAGGATCAAGATGAAAGTAGTATTTTATCCTTATTCTCCTCTGAAAAATTTAATAAACTATTTTTGACGATGACTTTCATCGTATTGGCTTCCAGTGCGGATGACTTTTCCATTTATATACCGTACTTCACGACCTTAAATATGTCTGAAATCTTTATTGCTTCTATTGTCTTTTTAATTATGGTTGGAGTTTTGTGCTATGTCAGTTACCGTCTAGCTTCATTCGATTTTGTATCGGAAACAATTGAAAAATATGAACGTTGGATTGTACCAATTGTATTCATAGGGTTAGGGATTTATATATTGTTTGAAAATGGAACATTTAATGCTTTATTCTCATTCCTATTTTAACAAACGGGTGCTTATCTTAAAAGATAAGCATTTTTTCTTCTTGAATTTATTAAAGACAGAATTGTTGAATAGAACTCTTAAAGTGCTTGAGTATAAATAGTAATTAAATTACGATTGATATATGAGCATGTATTCATATATTAATCATAAAGTATTGGAGAGACGAAAAATGTATGACACAATTGTAATTGGTGCTGGTCAAGCTGGTCTTTCGATAGGCTACTATCTAAAAGAATATAATCATAACTATATTATTTTAGATAAAGGGAGCGAAGTGGGAGAAATCTGGAAAAAGAGATACGATTCTTTAATTTTATTTACCCCTCGAATTTATAACTCTTTACCTGGAATGTCTTTTGAAGGAGATAAACAAGGTTTTCCTACTAAAGATGAAGTTGTTACTTATCTAAAAAATTATGTCGAGAGATATGAGATACCAATTCATTTTCATACAGAAGTTGTAAGCGTCTCTAAGTTGAATGGTAACTTCTTAATAAAAACAAATCAAGGTGAATATCAAGCAAAAAATATTGTTATTGCAACTGGTCCTTTCCAAACACCTAAAATCCCATTATTTTCAAAAGAGATACCATCTACTATTAATCAAATTCACTCATCACAGTATAAAAATTCAAGTCAATTGTTGGATGGGAATGCGTTAGTAATAGGGGGAGGTAATAGTGGAGCACAGATAGCTGTGGAATTGTCTAAGGAAAGGGATACTTACTTAGCAGTTAGTAAAAATCTTAGTTACTTACCATTAGTTTTAATGAGAAAGAGTATTTTTTTTTGGTTTGATAAATTAGGAATATTGAAGGCAAACAGTAATTCGAGACTTGGAAGAATAATTCAAAAGAAAGGAGACCCCATATTTGGCTTTGAATTAAAACGGGCAATTAAAGAAAATGAAGTGAAAGTTAAGAAAAGGGTTATTGGTGTAAACAAAAATAAGATTAAATTTGAAGATAATACAATGATTAAAGTATCCAATATTATATGGGCAACAGGATTTGAAACCGAATTTCCTTGGTTACAAATAGATGGGGTTCTGGATAACGAAGGCAAAGTAATACATAGTAGAGGAGTATCAAAAATTCAAGGGTTATATTTCATTGGTTTACCATGGCAATATCGACGTGGATCTGCTTTATTACAAGGTGTAGGATATGATGCAAAACATATTGTTAAAAAAATAGAAGAAAGGTTATATTAACGAACTGGTGCTTTAGTTGAAGAATGAAATAAAATTGGACCATACATATTAGATATACCTAATATGTATGGTCCTTTTAATTTCAACTGTTTCACTTGCCTAACCTAAATATAACATTGGTTGTACAAATATATGCGCGATAATGATAACGACGGGATGGTAGGAGAATAAGCGACTAGAACTTTAGAAGATTGGAAAACTCCTCCCATACTAGGGGAATGATTTGAATTCATTCATCGAAGCAACAGATAAAAAGTCCAAAGAAAAAGATTGTTAGCACTTTGTGGGTAATAAAAGGGAGAGAAATTAGTAACAGTTTCCATTAGAAAAATAGGAAACAAATTATACGAAAAAATGCAGCTGATACAATCAGTTGCATTTTTTTTTATACTTATAAACATATTAATAGACACCTAATTTGATTTTTGAAAAGCACTAAGTTAGCTCACTTGTTCTGTGTTTGAGTCACCTTAGCTGCAGTTGATTTCACAATGTATGCTTATAATGCTACTATTGTGAATCAAAAATCTGATATGGTTTTCACACATCTTCTTGGAGAAAGGATAAGGTTAAAATTTTTAGAGGGTAAGAGAGAGTGAGGAGGGTTGTAACCTAAGTTATTAAAATATGCATAAGCAGGGAGTATAGAGTGTTTGAAATCCTTCTATATAGATTTTTGGCACTTTTTATTTATATTTTAATTGGTATGTCAACACTAAACTGAACAAAATTATTAAGGAACACATACCATATAGTTTCTAAATAATTGGTACTTAGACGAAAAACAGTGTGTGCTGTTTGTCACTTGACTCGGAGCCTCTGCGGGCAAGATTATGAGCCAGGAAGCAAGATTTATCAAATAATCTGGCTCAGCCATCAAAGCTATCACGCCCGCCTCTCCAAGTAAAGTGGGTGCTTCTTACTTAATATGACTCGTTTTTATTAGATGCTTGCGCTTATATTCTTTAGGGGTTAAATAGTCCAGTGATCCATGAATTCGAATATTATTAAACCAATTAACGTAATCAAATAGCTCTAGATCAAGTTTTTGTTGACTATCGAAAACCTTCCCATTAACGAACTCTGTTTTAATAGTTTTGAAGGTTGCCTCGACAACTGCATTGTCATAAGGTGCCCCTTTTTCACTTAAAGATCTCGCAATACCAAACGTCTCTAATGCCTCGTCTATCAGTTTATTTTTAAACTCACTTCCTCGATCCGTGTGAAATAATTCGAGGCGGTTTAGGTTATGTTTTACCGATGAAAAGGCACGTTGAACTAGCCCAGCACTCTTATTAGGGCCAGCACTGTAACCAATAATTTCACGATTATATAAATCTACTAAAACACAAATATAATGCCAGTTTTGCTTCACTCGAACATATGTTAAATCACTCACAATCACTTTCAATTCCTTGTCTTGCTTAAATTCACGATTCAAGACATTTCCAATTTCGGACTCATTTACGATTGATTTTCTAGGTTTGTATTGGGCAACTGTATATTTGGAGACAAGTCCTTGTTCTTTCATTATTCGCCCAATACGACGACGTGACACTTTCCATCCTTGCTTTTGAAGTTCTTTTTTTATTTTTCTTTGTCCATAAATATTCCGACTATCTTTAAAAATTTTAACAATTATAGCTGTTAATTCATCATCCTGATTATCTCGGATTTCCGCCTCATAATAGTACGTGCTTCTAGGTAGTTGTAGGACGGCGCACATTGCTGATATCGAGTATTTGTGAAGGTTATTCCGAATCACATCTACTTTCGTCCCATTATCAGCGCGGCTTGCTTTAAAATATCATTCTCCATCATTAGCCGTTGATTTTCTTTACGAAGCCGAATTAATTCTTCTTGCTCCGGAGTTCTATTGTCTTTTTCCTCAAACGATCCACTTGTATTATGCTGGCGAACCCACTTATCAAAGGCAGATAGCGTCAGCTCATATTCTTTGATAATCCTTCACTTCTAGATTTACCTGTAAGGTGCAGCTGAACAATTTGTTCTTTAAATTCTTTCGTGAATGTTCTTCTTTCTCTTTTGGTCAGACTTCATTCTCCCTAACTTTAATGAATTAAGTTTATTTGACCTTAATAAATCTGTCCAACTAAGTGTAACCTATCCAAATTTAGGTTAAGAAGGATTTTAAAAGTAAAAAATGAATATAAAACATACTCATCCAAAATTAGGGGGAAATGAAATGTGGAAAGAATTTGTCAACTCCATTTCTAAGGACTATCACTTTAAAGACCCTGTAACAAAGATTGAGCTTGCTCAGATTCAAAAAGAATTAAATGTTGAATTACCAGAAGAATTAACGGCCATTTTTAATGAAACAAATGGTGTGTTTGACAACAGGAATTGTCCTTTGGTTTGGTCAGCTTCCCAAATTATGAAGGACAATCTATTTTATAGAAATTTTGAAGATTATAGAGATATTTATATGCCATTTGATAATCTTCTCTTTTTTTCAGACGCAGGCAATGGCGATTTATTTTGTTATGCAATATTAAAAAATGGAACCATTGAAAAAACCGATATTTACGTTTGGAATCACGAGGATGATAGTCGTACTTGGGTTGCAGCGTCATTAAAGCATTTTATTGAAGGCTGGATTACTAGTGAGATTGGTGTTTAGTCGGTTTGAAAACAGAGTTTGTTAAGAATTACACTTAAAGTAACGGAGCAGTTTAGTTGAAGAAGAAAAATTAAATATTAAGATAAAGATGCTCAGAATATTTTCTGAGCGTTTTAGTTTGCTGTTCTTTTATAATTTTTCACTTTTACAATAGAACTTGATCCGAATCAATTTTTATTTCATAGAAACATCCTATACTAGAGTCATCAACAAGGAATACAAATGAAAATGAAATTGGAGGGAATCAACATGCAAAGATATATATTAAGTAAAAAGAATTCCATTACACTGATCAGTGCAATTTTGATTGCACTTGCATTCTTCGGACGATTTTCCTTAGACAACATGGCCATTTTCAATTGGTCGCTCATCATTGCATCTATTCTTGGTGTAGCACCAATTGCGATTCTAGCCTATCAGGCATTAAAAGTAAAAGTTGTCAGTATTGATGTTTTAGTTACCATTGCAGTAATTGGGGCAGTATTGATTCAAAATTATGAGGAATCAGCCATCGTTACTTTCTTATTCTTATTTGGTTCTTACTTGGAGCAACGTACCTTGAACAAAACACGTTCTGCCATTAAAGAATTAACAGAGCTGGCACCAGAAAGTGCTTTAAAGCAAATGGAAAATGGAGAATTTGAAGAAGTTGATGTCGATGATGTAGGTGAAGGTGACATTTTATTAGTCAAAACGGGTGCAAAAGTCCCCGTAGATGGAACCGTGTTAACAGGTGAAGGTCACATCAATGAAGCAAGTATTACTGGAGAGTCAGTTCCAGTAAGCAAAAAGGTTGATTCTGAAGTATTTGCGGGAACAATCTTAGAAAATGGAACGATTCAAATTCAATCTGACCGTGTAGGGGAAGATACAACATTTGGTAGAATTATCGAATTAGTTGAAGAAGCACAGGATTCCAAATCAGAAGCAGAGCGGTTTATTGATCGATTCTCTAAATATTATACACCAGCTGTTTTAGTCCTTGGTTTTATTGTTTGGCTATTCTCAAAAGATATTGAACTAGCTATCACGATTCTTGTTTTAGGATGTCCAGGTGCATTAGTTATCGGGGTTCCTGTATCCAACGTTGCCGGTATCGGAAACGGTGCACGTAATGGTGTCCTCCTAAAAGGTAGTGAAGTTATCAATGACTTTAGCAGAGTAGATACTATCGTTTTTGATAAAACAGGAACATTGACAGTAGGAAACCCTGAAGTTGCCGAAAAAGAATTTTACGGAAACAATACTGAAGAAGTTCTAGGTTACTTAGCAAGTGTGGAGCGTGAATCGGACCACCCACTAGCAAAAGCTGTCCTACAGGATATTGGCGAGACAACTTTATCTACTGTTGAAGAAACCGAAGTCGTTAAAGGTGGCGGAATTGTAGCAAAAATAGGTGTTCATCGTATAGCCGTTGGTAACGTAGCTTTAATGGAAAAAGATAATGTGAAATTAAGTGAAAAAGCTAAAAAAGATGTCGAACGCTTTGAGAAAAATGGGAATTCTCTTGTGTTAACTGCGGTCGACGGAGAATTAAAAGTTCTGATGGGTATTCGGGATCAAATCCGCCCAGGTGTTAAAAAAAATCTTCAAAACCTAAAAAAACTTGGAGTCAAAAACCTAGTCGTTCTTTCAGGGGACAACCAAGGAACCGTAGATTTAGTTGCTCGAGAACTTGGATTAACAGAAGCACACGGTCATATGCTTCCAGAAGGAAAATCAGCATATATTGAAAAAATGCAAGCAAAAGGCCAAATCATTGCCTTTGTCGGTGACGGAGTGAATGATAGTCCTTCATTAGCCTTAGCGGATATCGGAATCGCCATGGGAAGTGGAACAGATGTTGCAATTGAAACATCGGATGTCGTTTTAATGAATTCTGACTTTAGTCGTTTACCACACGCATTAGGCTTGACAAAATCAACTTCAAGAAACATGAAACAGAACATTACCATAGCAGTTGGTGTGGTAGTAGTCTTACTTGCCAGCCTACTATTTAGTGAATGGATGAATATGTCAATCGGGATGTTGGTTCACGAAGCAAGTATCTTAGTAGTCATCTTGAATGGTATGAGATTGCTTCGATACCGGTTGAGAGAATAATTTTAATAGAAAGCGGTCTTGATGAATGATAAAGGGGAAGTATTCAGGTAGGAAGAACAAAATACTCCCCTACTTTTTTCTTAAAACTTGATTTGCGTCAATTTCATTTCGTTGAACCTGAGCTATACTTAAATTGTAAAGAAGAAGAGGGAAAACAAAAAAATCAAAGATAAGATGAAAGGAGAAATAATTCATGCAAAAAGCAGTTATTCAATTAGAAACATTATCTTGTCCATCTTGTATGCAAAAGATTGAAAATGCGGTGAAAGGATTAAACGGGGTTAATCAAGATAGCTTAAAAGTATTATTCAATGCCAGTAAAGTAAAAGTAGATTTTGATTCAAAAACGATCACCATTAACGATATCAAAAAGGCAATTGAAGACTTAGGATACCCCGTCGTTAAATCAAAAGTAAAATCTGCCTAAGACAAACACACATAACAAAAATTATTTATAGAAAGAGGGAAATAATAATGTCTGAACAAACATTTAACGAAATAATAACAAACCATTTTGAAAAACTGGATTTATACACTACTGCGATTACACGGGCCCATGGTAAGAACCATCCAGAAGCCTTTGAAGTACGTGAACTATTCGATAAAATCAGTAAAAAGATAAAGGACGCAGGTACGAACAAACCTGACTTAGATGCTGAATTTGCTCAATTACGAAAAATCACAGACAACTACACCATTCCTGGAGATGTTTGTGAAACATATGCAGGCACCTACGAAATGTTATCAGAAGTAGATAATGCCTATCAGGCTTAAAATAACTCAAAACCAAAAGAATGAACTTGGTTTACGATCGTTAAAATAAGAAAGGGGAAATGATTTATGCAAAAAGCAACCATTCAATTAGAAACCTTATCTTGCCCATCTTGTATGCAAAAGATTGAAAATGCGGTGAAAGGAATAAACGGTGTTCATCAAGGTAGCTTGAAAGTATTATTCAATGCAAGTAAAGTAAAAGTAGACTTTGATTCAGATGCAGTCGCTATTAACGATATCGAAAAATCAATTGAAGACTTAGGATATCCTGTTGTCAAATCAAAGGTAAAACCTGCTTAATCGAGTAAATAGAATGGAAGCCTAAGATGCCCTCTTGGGCTTTTTATAAAAAGGAGAGGTTATTTTGGAACAAAATCAATGTTGTCATCACCAACATGGACATACAGAATGTATTCGTATCGTTCCCATTTTCAACCATCTGGAAGACTCACAAATGGATTTGATTGCGGAATCTGCCAAGACACTTCATCTACAAAAAGGGGAAATGTTATTCCGTGCAGGTGAGGAAGATGACACCTTATATATTATCAATTCAGGTAAGGCTCGGATTTACCGCTTATCGGATTCCGGAAAAGAACAACTTGTTCGCATTTTAAATCCAGGTGATTTTACAGGTGAAGTGGCCATTTTCCAACCTGGAAGTGTTCATGAAAATTATGCGGAAGCACTACAAAATACATCCATTTGTTTAATTAAACGAGAGGATTTACTGAAGTATTTGGTGGAATATCCGCAGATCCCATTAAAAATACTGTCAGAAGTAACGATACGTTTGAAGGATTCTGAAAAACAAACCACACAAGTAGCAATTGAAAATGTAGAATCCCGCATTATATCCTTTTTAGCTGAAAATGTTGAAAAGGGAAGTGGCAATAGTCCAACGGTTACCTTACCAATGTCCAAAAAGGATTTAGCCTCGTATCTTGGTACCACACCAGAAACAATCAGCCGTAAATTTACTACTCTAGAAGAACTTGGATTGATTAAACAGTTACCGAAAAAGAAAATTAAAATAATGGATTTAGATCAATTGTTACTTCATACTGAATAAATATAAGCAGAGCAGCGTGCCATCATACTAACTTGGTTCGGTTTAATAGTACAAAACATAAAATAACAAACCTTTTAGCAATCCCATTAGCATATAAAATGGATTGCTAATTTTTGTTGGTTTAACAATGTTTATCTACAAAAAGAAAGAGAAATGGCTACTTATTTGGCACTTATTTTACCAAGATGACATAAATTTGTGTCAACTGAATAATTCATTAGCAAAACACGCCCTAATAACTAAGCTAATTCCTCTGATAAATAACTAAGGAATTGGCAACTTATGTTAAAATTATAATTTGGATTGTGAATTAGTATACTTAAAGTAACGGGGGCATTAATCCAAGATGGATGAATGCCCTTTTATCTAATAAGGTACTAATGGGGCAGGTTACTTGAAGAAGGAATCCAAATAATCGGTATCGAATTATATTATAAATTTCATAAGGAGATAACAAACGATGAAGTTCAATACCGTACACATTGATAGATTATTTATATAAGGTACGAAAGGCTGGAATAAATCATGGCAAAAAAAGAAGCACCGAAAATTCAAACAGAACGATTGATTTTACGTCCGAGAGAGGGAAAAGACATTCCCAATATGCTTAAAATGTTTAACAATGATGAAGTAAGAGAATTTCTTGGAAGTAATCCCCCTCGTGATAACACTCAATGTTAGAAATGGTTAGGAACCGTAATGAAACAAAATGGACTGTCGCATTAAAAGATACTGATGAATTCATCGGTGATGTAATGATTCCAGAAATAGCAGAAGGTATCTTGGCGAAATTGGTTATCGCTTCATGAGGGAGCATTGGGGATGTGGTTTTGCGTATGAAGCGGTTTCCGCGGTCATTGAGCATTGTAAAAGCACATTAAACCTTAAATGCCTATTTGCTACTATAGATAATAAAAATATGGAGTCAAAAAAGTTAATTGAAAAACTCGGATTTACTTTGGTAGCGGTGTTGCCTGAATCGAATTTACTCGGCAGAGTTACCGATGTAGCTTACTATTTTCGTATAGTATAAGCATCCTTACACTCTCCTGAGAAAAATGAACAAACAGGTGAGTGTTTAAAGGTGATATTTTTGGTCAAGCGATATGATTTTAGTGAAGAGGATTAGGCGGTCTACTTTAAAACAAAGGAGTTGACTTTTTGAATTTATTAAGCATCAATGATTTGTCTGTAAAAAAAGTAAATCATATATTCAATTTAGCTGCAAAGATAAAAAATCAAGGTAATATCAATGTTTTAAATGGAAGACAATTTGTATTATTCTTCCCGGAATCAAGTTTAAGGACAAGAATTACTTTCGAAAAAGGAATAAAAGCCTTGGGTGGGGAAGCAATGCTTTTTCCTCCAGAAAGTTTAGATAAAAGAGAAGAATTAGAGGATGTTATACAATACGTCTCTAATTGGGCAGATGGGGTGATTGTCAGACATTCTGATTTTTCTAAAATACAGGAATTATCAAGGTATTCAACAGTCCCTATAATAAATGCTATGACTTCGGAAAATCACCCTTGTGAAATTTTATCTGACTTGTATTCAATTAGGGAAGTAAAAGAAAACTATAGAGATTTAGTTTATACCTTTGTTGGACCAAAAAGTAATATTTCAAGGTCTTGGAAGAACATTGCAGAAGTAATGGACCTAATTTTAATCAAATTTGTATCAGGGGTTTTGAGTTAGGGTCAGACAATCGGAATTATAAATTTCATACTAAACTTGAATCTGTTTTATCTTTTAGCGACATTGTTTTAACTGATTCGTTGCCATCTGAATTAAGAACAGAAAAATACATAAACCAGTATCAAATTACTTTAGAAAAGATGAAATTAGCTAATAAACATGCAATGTTAAACCCCTGCCCACCTTTTTTTAGAAATGAAGAAGTAAGTAGTGATGTTATCTCTTCAAATTATTTTGTTGGATACGAATTTAAAAAGAATTTAATATATGTTCAACAAGCAATCATTTTATTTTGCTTAGGTATAACACTTGAATAAAGTGGTGAGCTAGTTACTTGTTCAGCTAACGGGGGCTATTCTTCAACCCTCGTTCCATTCCAGCGCAGGTGAACAGGAACAAATAAAAGGAGAGATAGGTTAACGCAAATTAAAAATATTGGACGTTTTTGTCCGAAGGATATTAAAGGATTTATAATAAATGATTCAAGTCTAAACAAAATTAAACCTGAATTTTACAAGGTGATTGAAAAGATAGTAGAAAAATGCAAAACTCACTTAGGAGAAGACCTACATAGTATATATATTAGAGGATCCATTTCTCGTGGATTAGGTATAGATAGTGTTTCAGATTTAGATACATTTGCCATTACGAATAAAGAAATCAATGATATAGACTTAAAATGGATAGACAAGGTTGAACAAGAATTAAACAAAAAATACATCATAGTAAATGGAGTGGAACTTAGTTACTATTACATAAAAGATGTTTTAGAAACAAATAAATTTTCTATAATACCTTTTATGATTAAAACGCATAGTATTTGTGTATATGGAGAAGATTTAAGCGGCCATTTACCTAATTATAAGGCAGATACAACACTTGGTAACGAACATCTAATGAACCTAAAGAATCAAGTTCATCAAGCAAAAGAAGACCTCGATGGAAATGAAAATATTGAAGATATATTGGATTGTTGTGGATGGGTTATGAAAATCATAGTTAGGGCAGGGCTTGCACGCTCTAAAGTTTGGGACACAATGCATGGTTTTGAAATAAGAACTAATATACCAGATGTGGATGTTATATATTTTGACGAAAAAAATATTGACGAGAGGACCGAAAAAAATTTAGAAGCTGAATTGAGAGTAATTCTACCTGATATACCTTGGTCTGTTAAGAATGAAGCAAGAATGCACGTTCTCAATGATATCCCACCTTATATATCTTCAGAAGATGCTATTTCAAAATTTCCAGAGACTGCAACTGCTCTTGGAGTGAAAGTAGACAAGAATAATAAACTAATTCTTACTGCTCCTTGCGGTATAGAAGATGTATTAAATTTAGAGTTAAAGCCCACACCATATTTTAGAGAGACGAAAGAACGAGCTGTTATTTATGAGGAAAGAATCAATAAGAAGAATTGGAAAGCTGTTTGGCATAAAATTCAAGTCCACCATATTGAAATTTATTAAATTATATGGTGATTTTTTATAAAGAAAAGGTGCATTTCTCTTATGTCGCTATCGGGGGAGTTTAACTTTACAAAGGGGTCAGATTAATTGAAAAGATTTTACGTTGCATCAAGTTTTAAAAACATTGAAATAGTTCGCTTAGTGAGTAAGAATTTACAAAATAAAGGATACATCTATACATATGATTGGACGGTAAATGAGAGTGCCTCTACAATTGAGGATTTAAGAGAAATAGGACTAAATGAAAAAAATGCTGTCATAGATGCTGATATTATAATCGTGATATTACCAGCTGGTAAAGGAAGTCATATCGAATTAGGTATTGCTCTTGGACAAGGAAAAAGAATATATCTCTATTCACCAAATGATGAAGTAAATAATCTAGATACTACTAGTACATTTTATCATTTATCGGAAGTCCAAAAATGTATGGGAACTATTGAAGAGTTGGTTGAAATAGTCACAACAAGCTAATTCTTATTAAGTAGTGCTTTCTCAATAAAGAGTTGATAAGGAAGTGTTTATCGAATAGCAATAGCTTTACATTCCTATTTCTGAACCAGTTGCTAATGATTACCAACTGAGGAATATCCGCATCATTGGTCTGTTAACAAGTAGAGTGTCCTGAAAAATAACGGCACTAAAAATGAATACATTATTGGTGTCTAAATTCAATGCTTTACATATCTCAATCCATATATATATCATGATTAAAAGTAACAGAACCCACCACGCCAAGGTGGGTCATTTTATTTATTCAAGGAGAAAATGCTTTGGATTCTGAAAAATATAGGCATAAAATTAAGATATTTACCACCGATAAGGAACAAGTTGAATAGTTTAAAAAAGAAATTTACCTATATGACATTCCTTCTTATAGTGTTGTACATTTTCTTTATTATTCAATAATAGAAGGATTAACACGTACTTCTTACATAATACTGCGCAATAGTATAAAGCCAAACAGAAATTCTAGCTGGAGTTAGTACAAGCTTAACTATTTTGCCATTTCCCAGCATTGCATTAATTGGTGAATGCTTGCCTCGATTTTCTCTAATGGGATGCCTCCAAATCCTAACAGGAATGTTGGATGCTTATATTCGATTGGTTTTAACAGATAATCGCTTAAAGGATAAATGGAGATATGACTTTTTGCTGCGATGGCTTTTAACTCATTTTCACTTTTTTGTAGCGGAAGGGAAATTAAAATATGCATCCCGGCTTGATCTCCAGTGATGATAACTTCAGGATAATGAGTTTTAAAAATATGAGTCAGTTTATCATGTTTCTTCCGATAAATTTTCCGCATACGGTTTAAGTGTTTTGAAAAATAACCGTCTCTCATGAAGCTGGCTACTATATGCTGGTCGAATCTTGGGACAGTTGCTGAATAATAACTGAATGTTTCCTTATATTTTTTCAGCAAGGTTGTTGGTAAAAGAAAATAGGCCAATCGCAATGATGGCATTAATGACTTGGTGAATGTACTTAGATAAATTACCTTATCGTTTTGGTCCATCCCATGTAAGGCGGGAATGGGTTTACCAGTGTAACGAAATTCGCTGTCGTAATCGTCTTCAATGATATAGCGATTTTTACTTTTTGCTGCCCACTGCATTAACTGTGTTCTTCTTGTTGCGGAAAGAACGGCACCTGTGGGAAATTGGTGAGATGGCGTAATGTAGACGACATTCGCATTTGTTTTTTCAAGGTGTTCCACCATCAATCCGTCTTCATCAACTGGAATAGGGATCGCTTTATTTTTTAGTTGAATCCTGGGGCTTGCTGAATAGCCAGGATTTTCAAGGGCTATGTTTGAATCATGATCTAGCAACCTTAAAATCATAGGAAAGAGTTGTTCTGTTCCTGAACCAATCACAATTTGCTCCGGCTTACATACAATCCCACGCGATTGATATAGGTATTTGGCTATTTCCGTCCGTAAAGTGTATTCCCCTTGGGGTTCTCCAATTTGTAGCAATTCCTTCGACGGGGTATCATATAAATTTTTTGCATACTTTCTCCACTGTGAAAAAGGAAAGGAGTCTGTATCGATTTTTCCAGGGTGAAAGTCAAATTGGATTGTTTTTTTCTCCGTTTCCTCCATAGGCAACTCAACATGTTCTGTCTCAATATAAGGTAATTCATTTATATCCTCTACAAAAAAACCAATCCGCGGCTTTGATACAATAAATCCCTCTGCAACGAGCTGAGCATATGCCACTTCAACCGTTGTTTGGCTGATATTTAAAAAATCAGCCAATTTTTTTTTGGAGGGTAATTGTGTTCCAACTTCAATTTGCTGGCTCAAAATAGCGGTTTTGATACCTATATAAAGCTGCTCATACAAGGGTTTTGTTGTGTTTTTATTCAATTCAAACATAAGCATATCCATTCGAGACCCCTCCTCTCTGACCATGTTATTTTTATAAAAATTGACACTTTTTATATTGTCAGTTTTTATTATACTAGTAATCATGGAAGAAGAGGAGATTCTTTTTTTTAAACTGAAAAACTAACACTTGAAAGAAGAGGATGATTTGCATGTTTACGACTGAACAAAACAAAACGAGAATGCTGGTTCTCAATGCTCTATTTATTACTTTAACGTTTCTTGCTACAATGTTTATCAACATTAGGCTGCCATTAATGGGAAATGGGGGACTAATCCATTTGGGTAACGTTCCTTTTTTGATTGCTGCGTTTATTTTTGGCAAGAAGTCAGGTGCAATTGTAGGAGCTTTTGGAATGGCTTTATTTGATATAATGTCAGGATGGACATTATGGGCTCCGTTCACATTTGTTATCGTTGGTACTATGGGGTATATAGCTGGACTTATTGTGGAAAAGATGCCTGGCAAAAAATCTCTTGTATATGTACTGGCAGTTGCTGTTGCCATGATCATCAAAGTTGTCGGCTACTATTTTACAGAAGTAATCCTTTATGGAAACTGGATCCTGCCATTCGGCTCCGTCCCAGGTAATATCATGCAACTAGTCATCGCCGGTATTATCGTTGTGCCACTAACAAAAGGGTTTAAGCAAAGAATCATTAAGAGTGCCAATTAGGGGTGCCTAGTATAGTAAATAGGTCAAATAATTAGAAAAAAGCCACCGTTTTCATTGTAAAATGGAAGTACCTATCACAGAACTTCCAATCTTACTACCCTTACCAAGGAGATGAAAACGATGGCATATTCAATATTTAACCACATTCAAGGTAAAAAAGGAAGTCGATGGGCAGAGTTCTTGAGAGAGACAGGGACAGAAAATTTAATGTTAGTGGCGATTGATGCGGCAAAGTTTACACAAAAAGCATTGATTTGTACGTTTTATGGGGACATTTTAGTCAAACCTTTCGAGTTTGATGCTTCTATGACTGGTTTCGACTATTTAAAGAGAATCATTGAGTCGGAAAAGAATAAAAACAGACTGAAAGAAGTAGTAGTGGGGATTGAAACGACAGGGCATTATTACGAGGATCTTGTTAGAAAAAGTCATTCGCTTGGCTATCATGTTCGAACTTTGAATGCAGCTACTACTGCCCAGGAAAGACAAACCCTATTAAATTGGTCTAAGACGGATAATTTAGATCTAATGGCCATTGTTCAATCCATGATTCATGGCCGGGGGACATCCAACGAGTTAGCTTCTGGTGATGTGCTAAGCCTACAGAAACTTACACGTGCCCGACGCGAATTAGTGGGGGAACGAACAGCTACTCAAAACTTGATTCGTATGCATTTAGACCATATTTTTAGGGAATTTCAGGGGAAATCCGTCTGGGTAAAAGGAAAGCGTGAAAAAGTGGAACCATTTAGTAATTTGTTTGGAAAAGCACCTCTCTACCTCATGAGGCATTATCCCCATCCAAGCGATATTTTAAAGCTTGGGGAAAAGGGATTACGTGATCTTTCCATTCGTGAAAACTTAAAAATAAGAGACAACACCATTCAGATTCTATTAAACTATGCGGAAAATTCGATATCTCAACCCAAAGCATCTTTAGAGGGGGACATTTTTCTCCTAACTCAAAAATTGGATCGTTTTGAATTATTGAATAACCAAATTGGTGAATTAGAACGTAAAATTGAAGATTTGTTTGTTGGTATGGAGGGAGCAGTTATTCTAAGTGTTCCTGGGATAGGAGTGGTTACTGGAGCTGAATTATACGCTGAAATGGGCGATATCTCCGATTTCGAACATGCGGGGCAATTAATTAAATTGGCAGGGACCAATCCTATTGTGAAGCAATCGGGAGGGAAAAGACCATCTTATTTCTGTATTTCTAAACAAGGAAGAAGAACATTCCGAAATATCACCTACCAGGTAGGTAAATCCCTAGCTGTAAATAATCCCGAAATGAAACAAAGATATAAAGCCTTTAAGGAGCGTGGAAAACTCACGGGTCAGGCCTATATAGCCTTAGGAAACCGAATGATTCGCCTAGCCTTTTCCATGATTCGAAACCATACCTTATACCATACGGATCAAGAGAACTATGTTCTAGTAGATGAAATAAGTAAGAAGCTTAGAGTCGCTAACACAAAACGGTTTTATGAAGTCCACGTCTTGTCAAATACTTGCCTATCAGCTTAATTTAGAAGTTTATCGTACCATTATTTAACCTTTTATAAATTTATTATTGTTTGAGCTAAAATGGGGCTCCTCTAGGACGTTAGATCACATTGTATTTCGTGCCTGAGGCTTTAGACCTCGTGTGCCAGCGTTATGGATCTTGTCCTGCAAATACGAATAATACGTGAAAATCGAAGTTTATATTCGCTAGGCGGTATCCCTGTAGGATGAAACGCAAGGTCCTTTCACGCTCTAGAGGAGCCCTATAATAATACTCTGTGATGGTTGATTCTTCCTAAAAATGGAAATAGGGGACTTTTCTTAAAGTTTGTCTTTTTTCTAAGAAATTTCCATTTGACTTATTTACCATTATACGCTGGCAC
>NZ_JVDT01000152.1 GCF_001076885.1 Bacillus sp. 522_BSPC | reverse complement strand
CAAAGCAAAGCAGATATGATCCAAAAAACAAATATATGATCCAAAGCACATTCCGCCACATTATCAAAAAGGATTTTCAAGCAATCAAGTAGAATAACTAATCTAGAAAAAAAGAAAGGAAGTGGAAAATTGTTCTTAAATGAAATTTGCAAGAGTGATAGATTGAGATCAACAGAGGTGCTAGTAGGAAGGTTAAAAGAAACTTATAAACTTAGACCGAATGTAATGGAAGATTTAAGGAAACTTTTAGCTGGTTATCGCGGCGAGAAAGAAATGAAGTATTATCTGCAATTTTTGCCGGAAAAAGAGTGTCTTATCATTCATAATCTCCGCCTTTATGATGGAAAAACATATTTTCAGATAGACTATCTCATTCTCAACCAGCGGTTTTGCCTCATTGTTGAATGCAAAAATTATTACGGAGAGGTTTACTTTGATGCTAAGTTTAATCAAATGATTCGCAAAGTTGATGAAAAGGAAGAGGGATTTTCTGATCCTATATCCCAAGCCAAAAGGCATCAGCACCAATTGCAAACATACTTCAAGCTGCACAACTTCCCACCAATTCCCATCGATTTCTTAGTCATTTTCAGCAAGCCATCAACCATCATAAAAGGAAATCCCGCAATTAAAGACAAAGTCATACACAGCCACAGCTTTTTAGAAAAATGGGAATTACTCTCTGTAAAATATAAAATGATTGCGATTGATTGGAAGATTCTCCGCAAAATATCCAAAAACCTCTTAAAAAATAACACTCCCGAAACCTTAAATTTATTAAAACAGTATGGAATTCAACCAAATGATCTAATTACAGGAGTGCAATGCCCAGCATGCGCGAAATTTGCAATGATTCGCCAAAAACGGAAATGGTGCTGTCCTCATTGTGAGACATATGATGCAGCTGCCCATCAAAAGGCGGTAATGGATTACTTTTTATTGATAAAATCCACCATTACAAATAAGGAGTTTCGTGAATTCTCCCAGCTTACCTCACGTGGAATCGCCTCCAAAATGCTAGTAAAGATGAATTTACCAAGTAAAGGAGAAAATAAAGGCAGAGTTTATTACAAACCATGATTTTTCAAGAAGAGAATGGAGTGAAGATTTGTGAAAAAATGCGGATATGATCCAAAAATTAAATAAATAATCCAAAGGTGAACAGATATGATCCAAAATAGAAATATATTGTCCAAAGCAGGGAGGATATGATCCAAAAAACGGATATATGATCCAAAGTTGTACGAAAGCAACATTTGAATAAAAAAAGAGTCATTTTTCCCCATTCTTAATCTTTACGAAAAACAATTGAATAAAAATGACTCTTTTTCAGGTGGAAATTATTAACTTCATCTATTTAATAGTAGAGTTAGCCTAAATTAGAAAGGAAAAAATGCGGATATGATCCAAAAATTAAATATATGATCCAAAGGTGAACAGATATGATTCAAAATAGAAATATATTGTCCAAAGCGGAGAGGATATAATCCAAAAATTAAATATATGATCCAAACCAACATAATCAACTCCACCCAAACCTCAATCCCCCAACAAAACCCCCATCATCTTCCTCTCCAACACAACATCCGCAGCATTTGGATTATTAGCCTCCAACCCAACACCCTCTTCGCATAGAGCAACCGCCTTATCTCGGTCCCCATTCACGAAAAGCTCATAGGCAGCTGCGATTCGTTTATTGCTCATCTGTTTAATTGCTAAAAACCGTTTAACTTCCTTCAAAGCAAAGATGGAACGTGCTTCTTCCTTATCGACCTCTAAAACAGCTAATAAAAACAATCGTTCTTTTGCAATCTCGACTCTGAAAAGGGAAATAAGCTGTTCTTTTCTTTCCCACAGCATATCATTAATCCTTTTTGCCTCTTCAAAATCAAGGCGGTCCATTGCCAGTGCTTGCTGGATGCAGAGAGTCCACTGTGAAAAATAGTCCTTCCCATCATCGCCTGGGGGCAATGCAAATAGTTCCTCTGGCAGCTCCTGATAAGTGACACCGTTGGACGTTTGGGCGTTAATATAAAACTGGGAAAAAAGCTGCCACTGTTTGCTTTCCTTCTTCCAAGCCATTTTTAGCGTCATGCCATCATTAAAGCCAGCGGGAATAATATTCGTTAACCCGATGAGCAACCCGAGAAGGATAAAAATACTAGCAACTAAAGGTAATTCTCCTGCAATCCAGGCAATCAACCCAACGACAGCACTCGCAAGAAAATTCATGATGACTCCACCACATAAATACAGCTTAAATGGAAATTTCCCTTTCACATAGGCCGGCGGAGCCATTAAACATTGCCCGAGAGTCCCTGGCATATATAGTTTTTTTCGCTCTAATCCGTCCTTTGTTGCGACGACCATCCATGAAAAAACACGAAAAGATACGAGAGAATATCCAGTTAATTTCCCAAAAATAAAATGTCCTGCTTCATGCAAAATAATATGTACAATATAAAATACAATCAAACAAATCAAGCTAGTCACAACACTAGCAACACTTACATCCCCTGATAAAATAAGAAGCGCAACCGCACCACCAAATGCTGCGCCAATCACCATCATCACAAGCGTAGAAAGAAATTTCCTCATGCCATAACTCCCATCCCTAATTAATCTACTATTCCATCATTGTATCAAACGACTATACAATCATCTATCAAAAAAAAGAAATTTTTCCCAAATCTAAAAAATAGAAAGAAAAACAGTTAAATAGTAAAATAATAGACAAGGCTTACATAAAAAGGAGAGGTATATAAATGAAGACAGAGCAACAGTATTTCGAAGAAGGTTCAACCATTCAAAATTATATGGACAATATGAGTACATTAAAAGAGGAAAGCTATGAGGTGTATCAAAACTTTACATTGCCTGAAGATGGCTTTGCAGCAGAATTAAAGCAACACAACCTCCACTTTTTAACCATAACAGAGGATTGGTGTGGAGATGCAATGGTGATTAATCCGATTCTTCGCAAATTAGTGGAAGCGGCTGATCTTCAGATGCATGTGGCACTTAGAGACGCGGACACGGATTTAATTGACAGACATTTAACAAACGGCGGCAGAGCTATTCCGATGGTCCTTGTTTTAAATGAACAAGGGGAGCTAGTCGGCAAGTGGGGACCAAGGGCGCCAGAGGTACAAGAGATGGTGACAGAAGGTCGAGCTAAGCTTCCAGTGAAAGAGGACCCAGCATTTGCGGAAAAGCAAAAGGAATTTTATATGCAATTACAAAAAACGTACCGAACGGATCCGGCAATTTGGACATATGTGTACAATAGCTTTAAGAGCACGTTAAAAGAAATCATAAAATAAAGGAAAAACAGCTCCCAACGATGGGGCTGTTTTTTTCTTTACCCACGAGATGGAATTATTTTCGTTTGACATTTAGCGATAAAATCATTAATATAATCGCATACGATATATCGGGTACGATACATCTTATTCGATTAATTTTTGTTTGATAATTATTTGTAAAAATGGTCCAGAAAAGCAGAGAGGATTTACAGCGAAAAAATAAATGTGTTTTGCTGCAGGAGGAGGAATAGATTCCATGTTAAAAATCTTGAAAAATTTTCAAAAAAGTGACTGGATGTTTATCACATTTGCCCTTATTTTTATCTTTGGGCAGGTATGGCTTGATTTAAAACTTCCAGATTATATGGCGGAAATCACTAGACTTGTACAGACAGAAGGTAGTGAGTTAAGTGATGTTCTCAAACAAGGTGCCTTTATGATGCTTTGTGCAGTGGGAAGTATGGCCGCTTCGATTATAACTGTATTTTTTGCGGCAAAGGTTGCTGCTGGTTTTTCTAATCGACTGCGTAAAAAAGTGTTTGATAAAACTTTATCTTTTTCCATGGAAGAACTGTCTAGTTTTTCGACAGCGAGCTTAATTACTCGTTCTACCAATGATATTATGCAAGTGCAAATTCTAATTATCCTAAGCTTGCAAATTGTGATAAAGGCTCCGATTATTGCCGTTTGGGGCATTTTTAAGATTATGGGAAAAAGCTGGGAATGGACTGCTGCTACAGGTGTAGCAATCGCTATATTATTAGTATTAATCGCCATCCTAGTTTTTGTGGCCCTGCCTAAATTTAAAGTAATCCAGAAGTTAACGGATAATCTTAATATGGTAACAAGAGAGAATTTATCAGGAATCCGTGTGGTTCATGCGTATAATGCAACTCGTTACCACGAGGATAAGTTTGAGAAAGCGAATAAGGAACTGACAGATACGAATCTTTTTACAACAAGAACAATGGCTGTTATGATGCCAACGATTACCCTTATTATGTCTGGAATGAGTCTTGCTATCTATTGGATTGGAGCGGTGATCATCAACAATGCCCCTATGGCAGATAGATTGCCTTTATTCTCTGATATGGTTGTATTCTCTTCCTATGCCATGCAAATCATCATGGCCTTTATGATGGTTTCTGTCGCATTCGTCATGCTTCCTCGTGCGGCTGTTTCTGTAAGAAGAATCAACGAAGTGCTCGATACAGATGTGAAAATAAAGAGTGGCACGAAGACAGAAGGGGACAGCAAAGGGGAAATCGAATTCCGCCATGTTAGCTTTAAATATCCTGGTGCGAGTGATTACATTCTCCGAGATATTAGCTTCACTGCATCCAAGGGAGAGACAGTAGCCATTATTGGTTCAACTGGTAGTGGAAAAAGTACCCTTCTCAACCTGATTCCACGCTTTATGGATGCAACAGACGGGGAAATTTTAGTGGATGGTCAAAATGTGAAAAATTATAAGTTGGAAGCTTTGCGAGATAAAATAGGCTATGTATCTCAAAAAGCTGTTATGTTCAGTGGTTCGGTTACATCCAATATTGCTTTCGGCGGGGAGAATAAGCAATCAGAAGATAAAGTAAAACGAGCCGTAGAAATTGCCCAAGGAAAGGATTTTATCGAAAAAATGGATCAGCAATATGAGGGAACTATTTCGCAAGGTGGAACCAATCTTTCTGGTGGTCAGAAACAGCGATTATCGATTGCCCGTGCTATTTACAAAGATCCAGAAATCTATTTATTTGACGATTCTTTTTCCGCATTGGACTATAAAACAGACCGTGTCCTCCGCTCCAAGCTTAAAGAGGAAATAAACGATGCTACAAACATTATTGTTGCACAGCGCATTGGAACCATTAAGGATGCAGACCGAATTCTTGTATTAGATAAAGGAGAAGTAGTCGGAATAGGGACACATGATGAGCTGATGGTTACTTGCGATGTTTATCAAGAAATTGCCTTATCACAATTATCAAAGGAGGAGCTCGAAATTGGCTAAGAAAAAGGATGTTAAAGAAACGAAAAATCAATCAACAAAATCGATTCCTCCAAATGCAAAAGGCATGAAATTTTCTAGCTTGAAGGAACTAGCGGTTTACTGTAAGGCGTATTTTCCAATCATTTTACTTGCTTTAATCCTTGCGATGACAGCCTCTATCTTTAGCATTATTGGTCCTGACCAGCTTAGCAAAATGACGGATTATATTACAGAAGGCTTAATGGGAGAAATTAACCTGGATGCTGTCTATGATGTCGCTATTTTTCTCGTATTCCTTTATGGTTTAGGGTATATTTTCAACTATGTTCAAGGTTTTATTATGGCTACCGTCACTCAAAGGATTTCCAAGCAATTAAGAAGAGATATTTCGGGAAAAATTAATCGATTGCCTTTAAGCTATTTTGATAATACAACAACAGGGGATGTCCTTAGCCGTGTAACAAATGATGTCGATATGGTTGGACAGACGATGAACCAGAGTGTTAGTAGCTTAATTACGGCTATTACGATGTTCATCGGTTCGTTAATCATGATGTTCTATACAAATTGGATTATGGCTATTGCCGCTATTTTATCTACATTTATCGGCTTTGCGTCTATGGGTATGATCATTTCGAAATCACAGAAATACTTTGCCCAACAGCAACAAGAACTTGGAAAACTAAATGGCCATATCGAAGAAATCTATTCTGGTCATAATGTTGTGAAGGCATATAATGGAGAGCAACAAGCAAAGGATGCTTTCTCTGCCATTAATTCACGCCTATTTGAAAGTGCGTGGAAATCGCAATTTATGTCAGGGTTAATGATGCCATTAATGATGTTTATCGGAAACTTTGGCTATGTCGTTGTATGTATTGTTGGTGCTGTGCTTGCTGTTAATGGCCATATTTCATTTGGAGTCATCGTTGCCTTTATGCTGTACATTCGCTTATTTACACAGCCCCTGCAGCAAATTGCGCAAGCAGCGACAAATCTACAGCAAACAGCAGCGGCAAGTGGTCGTGTTTTTGAATTCTTAGCAGAGAAAGAGCTTGTAAAAGAAGACGAAAAGAAAGAAAAACTGCAAAATGTCAAAGGCGATGTGGAATTTAAGCATGTACGCTTTGGCTACAGTGAAGATAAAGCAGTTATCAAGGATTTTTCCGTAAAAGTAAATGCTGGTCAGAAAGTAGCAATCGTTGGACCAACTGGTGCTGGAAAAACAACATTAATCAACTTGCTTATGCGTTTTTATGAAGTGAATGGCGGAGAAATTATGATTGATGGTGTCCCGACTAACCAAATGACACGAGAATCTCTTCATGACCTGTTCTGCATGGTTCTTCAGGATACATGGATATTTGAAGGCTCTATCCGTGATAATATTGTTTATTCCAGAGAAGACGTATCTGATGAAGAAGTAGAAGCAGCTTGCAAAGCAGTTGGCTTGCATCACTTTATTCAAACATTGCCAAACGGGTATGATACAATTTTAGATGACAAGACGAGCTTATCTGCAGGGCAAAAGCAGCTTATCACCATTGCCCGTGCGATGGTAAAAATGGCACCATTGCTTATTTTAGATGAAGCGACTAGCTCTGTAGATACACGCACAGAATTGCTGATTCAACAAGCAATGGATATGCTGACAGAAGGAAAAACTTCCTTTGTTATTGCCCATAGACTGTCGACGATAAAAAATGCAGACTTAATCCTCGTGATGAAAGAGGGAGACATTATCGAAGCAGGTACGCATAAGGAACTAATTGAAAAGAATGGCTTCTATGCAGAGCTTTATAATAGTCAGTTTGAAGAGGCATCGTAACCTTTACCTAAGCAAAGAAGGACTCGCAGCATGCTTGCGAGTTTTTCTTTAAAATAAAACTTTTTAAAGAAAGGAGTTAACAAATGCTAGACAGGGCCACGTACATTTGGGAATCAATTGATTTCTTGAATCGCTTTATTATGAAGAGCCTACAGCGACACGCAGAAGAGCATGGACTGACTGCTCCGCAAGCACGGGTAATTCTAGAGGTCTTTATAAATAAAAAAATTAGTGTCAAGCAGCTTACCCAAAATCTTCGCATGACACAAAGTACGGTTTCGGATATTGTGGAAAGACTAACAGAAAAAGGGATTCTCATTAAGAAACCGAATCCGCAAGACAAACGCTCTGTGCAGATTATGTTAACAGAAAAAATGGTAAAGATAATCGAAGACACGTCTCCCAAGCCGATTCATCAAATAATGGGATCGGTATTAGAAAATTTGCAGCCAAGCGAGCAGGCAGCCGTAGAAGAAGGAATCCGATTATTGGTAGCAGCAGTTGGCGAGAAGATGGAAGCAGATGGGATTGATAGCTTAGAAGATTTTGAAGTGCTATTTTTGCCGAAAAATAATAAAAAGTCAGGTCAAAGCTAGACCTGACTTTTTATGGTGAAAATATTTTTGATTTTCTAGCGCGAGGTAACAGAAAGGCATTCTCTGAGTCCTTTATCCATTAAAATAGAAGAGCGCGGTAACAGATAGTAGTGCTCTGCTCCCTCTATCCATTAAAATTGCAATACTCGGTAACAGATAGTCGCGCTCTGTTCCTATTTACTTTGTTCGCTCTCCGCAATCCGCACACTAAATTCACTAACATACTCCTCTTTCTTTTGATAAAGTCCTATAGAAAATGTTTCATAAATGTCACTTGTAACAATGATATCTCGCTCCTGAATATAGCCTATGAGCTTTTGCAAAGTCTGAAAATATTCCTCGAACGTGGTAGATTTCACTTTAATACTTGCATATTTCCCCTTTGCAATCATTGATTGTTCCGTCTCACCTGAAAGGGCAGAAATCCGCTTTCGCAAAGGCATTGGTGTATAAAGAAAGCTATAAGGAACATCTTCCACCTTTTCGTAAAAAGCAAACGGAATAATCGATCCATATCCATTATTGCGGAAATCTTCTTTCGTAGCTATCTTTAGATTGCTATAAGAAGGATTAAGGATGGTGGTTGGACCGATGTCTTTTACTCTTGTTTGAATAATGTGCTGTTCTTCTTTTTCTGCAACATTAACTTCTCCAAAGGGATAATGATTTTCCTGTTTTTGTAATTCCTCTCTTATCTCTCTAATAGTATGCTGCGTCTCCCGTAAAGAGGCTATTTTTTCGGCAAGCAATTCTTCTTGTTTTTTCAAAAAAGCAATGTAATCCAGATTATCGGTTTCTTGAATTTCCTTAATGTCACTAAGAGAGGTTCCAATGGAAATCAGGGATTTAATAATATCGAGGCGATATAATTGGGAATCCCGATAATAGCGATAATGGGTGTTCGGGTCCACATAAGCAGGCTTAAACAAGCCGATTTTATCGTAATGGCGAAGTGCTTTAATGGTGATATTAGATACTTTGGCGACTTCCCCAATCGAATAAAGCTTCTCTTCCATTATTATCAACTCCATCCAATCTAAGTATTAGCTAAGGATCTTTGCTTCCAAAGCAGGGTTAATGCGATTCCGATAGCTAAAAAGACAGCAGCGAAGTAGAAAGGATAATTTAGATCGATATCGAATAATATCCCCCCAATAATCGGACCAAATACATTGCCGATGCTTGTGAACATGGAATTCATTCCGCCGACAAAGCCTTGTTCGTTGCCAGCGATTTTCGAAAGATACGTAGTTACAGCAGGGCGCATTAAATCAAAGCCTACGAAAACGATAATCGTAACAAAGAGAATGAGAAAGTACGAGTTCACGACGGTTAACACTATGACAAGAATTGTGGAAAAGAGGAGACTATAACGAATCAAGAGAATTTCTCCAATCCACTTTGTAAGTCTTTCAAATAAAGCGACCTGCGCAATAACGCCAACAGTTGCTCCTCCTGTAATGATAATCGCAATATCCTTCGGCGTAAATCCAAATTTATGATCAACGAACAGGGAAAAAAGGGATTCAAAGGAAGATAACCCAAAGGAAGAGATAAAGATGATCAGAAAGGAAATAAAGTACAACGGTGCAAAAATTCGTTTCCAGCCGACCTTTTCTTCACTAGTCTGCTTTTCCTCCAATCGTCGTTCTGGTTCCTTTAAAGCGAAAAAAGAAAGAATCGCTGCAATAAAACCTAAGATGCCAGCAAAATAAAAAGGCATACGAGTACCAATTTCAGCTAAAAATCCACCAATTCCAGGTCCAATAATAAAGCCAGTAGAAATAGCTGCTGACATATAGCCAAGAGCCTTTGGTCTAGCTTCCATCGTTGTAACATCCGCAATAAACGCAGTAACAGCAGGCATAATAAACGCCGCGCTAATTCCACCTAGCATACGAGAAATAAAAAGAATACTAACTGTTTCTCCCACACCAAATAATAATTCAGACGCACCAAACACAAACAATCCGATTACAATCATCCGTTTTCTTCCATATTGATCAGCCCAGCGCCCAGCAACAGGAGAAACGATAAGCTGCGCAATCGCAAATGCCGCCACCATGTAGCCAACCACAGCACCAGAAATCTGCAACTCATTCATAATAGTAGGAGTAACAGGAATAACAAGACCGATGCCTAGGAAAGCGATAAATAGATTTATAAGTAAAATAGATAGAGTAATATTCTGTCTCAACATAATTGCCATCTCCTTGATAATAAGTAAGGTCAAAGAATAAGTGTAATCTCTCCTGTTAGGGGAGAGTCAACAATCTGAGATACTTTAAGATATAAAGTTAATTTCCTTTACGAAAAGAAGGAGTGCCTATTTTTAGGATGGGTGAGATCGTTAATTTGAGAATTATCTCTTAGTAGAAAATAGAAAAATATCCCTATTATTCTATTGACTTTTCAATTTAGTTATTATAATATTGAAAAAAATAAAGAAAAGAGGTGTGAATGTTGAAAAATTTTCAATCTGATGGACAAACCTTAGATGAACTTGATTTGCAGTTGCTCAAGCTATTGCAAAAAGATGGAAAATTATCCTATACAGAACTTGCAGAACTGTTAAATACAACAGTAGGTACAGTTAGAAATCGCGTTCAAAGGTTAATCGATCAGGAAACATTGAAAATAGTTGGCGTCGTCAATCCTTTTAAGACAGGAAGGGATGCGGTTGCTATGATTGGTGTGAATGTTAGGCTTCATAAACTTCAAGAAGTTATTGCACAAATAGTAGAAATACCGGAAGTAAGATTTGTTGCAGCATCGACTGGTCGATATGATTTATTTGTGGAGATTATTACCTCTACAAATTCGGATATCTATCGAATTATTAAAGAAGAATTTGGAAAAATTGATGGGATTGAATCAACGGAATCTTCCATGTTTCTTGAAATTCACAAACAATCCTATGATTGGGGAGTGGGATCTTAAAGCCCCCTTTTTTTAAAACTAATTAACAGAATAATCAATATTATTAGAAAAGGATGATGCTAGTTGAAAAAGGTTATATCCCTCGTCTTTATTGTTTTTTTACTATCTTCCTTTCCGGCCTTTGCTGAAGAAGACACTACCGTGTTAAAGCAAGCAGATATCGCCATTGAGTCTGATGCGGATAGGAATTATCAAGTAACAGAAAAGATTCTGCTAAGTGACGTTGAAGCTTTGGAGAAGCAAGAAATCGTACATACATTTGCTTCAAGTGGTCAGAATTCCGTCGATTCCTTGCAGGTTAGTGCGAATGGGCAAGAATTAACCTATGCATGGGATGAGGGAGAATCCATGAGCAGATTGAACATTTCTTTACCTGAAAATGTATCAGGCGAATTTGAATATACACTAGAGTACTCCTTTAACCTCCAAGAAAATACATTCAAAACTCCTTTATTTGTTCCGATGATAGCAACTTTAGGAACAAGCAATATTGTTCATATTTCTTATCAAGCACCAGAAGGGCAAATTATTCAAAAGAACTCATTCCCAGTTATCAACAAAAAGGCAGGGGATACAGTAGAAAACAATATCATGAACATACCTACTCATGTGAATTACGTCTACAAGGATAAGGAAAGTGCTTTTCACTTTTTCAATTACATTTCATGGGGCGTACTACTTTGTTTAATTATTATCGTAGGAATTTGGTTTAGAGCGGAAAGAAAAAGTAATAAAGGGGTGGCAGCATAATGGGTGGACCTTTTTGGGGATTGGTTATTTATGCCGTAGTTTTTATCGGTGGTTACTTCATTTGGGCATTAACAATGAATGCGAAAGAAGAGAAGGAAAAGGAATAAGGGGGAAAGCGAATGTTTGAAATTAGTCCAGTTTTTTATTATGTCATTATTGGTTATTTTGTTGTCATTTTAGGCATTGGAATATGGGCAGGTCGCGGAAATAAAACAAGTGAAGATCATCTTGTTGCGGGAAGATCCATTGGGGCTGTTGTCGGTGGAGCTGCTTTAGCAGCAACCCAAATGAGCGCAGGTACCTTTGTTGGTACGATGGGCATACATTATTTAACTGGAGCAAGCTACATTTGGTTTTGGCCAGGACTATGGCTGGGCTGGCTAGTGTCAGCAATCTGGGTTGCTCCGAAATTCCAGCAATTTAAAGGGGTAACCGTTCCTGATTATGTAGAGAAACGATATAACAGTAAGGGCGGTAAAGTAATCGCAGCAATCTTAATTATTATTGCTTATACCGTGTATTTGATTGGGCAATACGTAGCAGGCGGTATTGTCATGCAGACTATTTTTGGAATTCCAATGGTATGGGGAGCATTCATTACGATTGCCATCACAATGATTTATACGATGAAAGGTGGAATGAAAGCAACTGCTTATAGTGATTTTATTCAAGCGATTATTATGGCAGGCTGTTTCTTTGCAGCAATTCCAATCCTATTCCATCAAGCAGGGGGCTATGCTTTCGTTGGGAGTTTCTTAACAGAATTGGATCCGAGTATTACAGGTTGGCACTATGGATTTAAGGATCTCCTTGGATTCGGTTTAGCATTTGGATTTGCAATGGCTATTTCTCCTTATGAGCTTGCAAGAATGTATACGTTAAAAAGTAAAAAAACGGTTCGTTTAGCAATTGGATTCTCGTTTGTTTTTCAAGTAATAGTCGGAGTGTCCGTTTGCTTAGGCGGGATGGCAATGCGAGCTTTATTCCCAATGCTGAATACAGGGGATAGTGCTTCATCTATCATGGCAATCAATGTTCTACCTCCATTAGTCGGAGCCCTCTTTATGGTTGCGATTTTAGCATCCATTATGAGTACCGTTTCTGGCGTCATGCTTGTATCAGCATCAGGTATTTCCCATGATATTTATGGGATTATTAATCCGAAAGCAACAGATAAACAGAAAATGAGACTTAATCGAATAGCTGTTATCATTCTATCGCTTTTCCCATTAATTTTTGCAGTGAAACCATTTGATATGGTTCAGTTTATCGTAATGGTTCAAGCATCTCTTGTTGCGAGTTTCTTCTTTGCCCTAGTAATTTTTGGTTTGAATTGGAAAGGCGCAACAACAATGGGAGCATTGGCCTCCATGATTGGCGGGGTAGTGACCGTACTTATCTGGTTCCTTCTAGGAAAGCCATATGGATTAAATGAAGTAATTCCTGGTGTGTTGATTTCCACCTTATTACTTCTTATTGTAAGTAAATTTACAAAGCCTGTGCCAAAAGAAAGTCTTGCTCCTTTCTTTAAAAATTAATGATACTAGAGGGAATTATCCCTCTAGCTAAAAATGAGGTGAGATTTTGAAAGAAAAACAGTTTACAAAGGAAGCGGTCATTATAACAGGAAGTGGCTCTGGAATCGGGCAAGGAATTGCTAAAAGGTTTGTAGAAGAAGGTGCCAGCGTTGTATTGGTTGATATACAGGAAGAGAATCTTCTTCAAACGAAAAAAAGGTTGGAGCAAATAGCAGAGGATAATCAAAAAATAGAGATAGTCGTAGGCGATTTATGTGAAGCAGTAATTCGAGAATCGGTAGTACATGCAGCACAGAAAGCATTAGGAAAAATAGATATTTTAGTGAACTCAGCAGGGATTTATCCATCCACTCCATTTCTTGAAATAACGGAACAAGAATGGGATCTTGTTCTTAATTTAAATCTGAAGGCGGCTTTTTTCTTAAACCAGCTTGTGGCAAAAAGCATGATAGAGAACAAGCTAGAGGGCAGAATTGTAAACATCACCTCCACCGCTAGTGAAGTGGCACGCCCTGGGGTTGCTCATTATTGTGCTTCGAAGGCAGGAGCGAAAATGATGACACAGGTCCTTGCTTTAGAATTAGCTCCTTTTGGTATTCGCATAAATGCCCTTGGTCCTGGTTTAGTAGAAACAGAGACGTTAATGAAGACATTGACTACAGACAAGGCAATAAAGGAACACGAAGAAAAAGTATCTTTTAGTCCTATGCAAAGGGCAGCCTTGGTAGAAGAGATTGCGGATGGGGTTATGTTCTTTGCGAGTAGTCAATCTACTTACGTTACAGGGCAGACATTGCTAGTCGATGGGGGCTACTCTGCGGGAAGAGTATTTAAAAGTCTAAAATAGGGAGGATTTATCATTGCGAGAATTAGTTAGCTTTTTACAGGAACAAAAAGAAGAGATGGTAGCTTTGTTGAAAGAGATTGTAGAAAAAGAATCACCCTCTACTGACAAGGAATTAACAGATAAACTTGCAAGCTGGATTGCCGAGCAATTTACCCTTTTAACAGGTGGGAAAACAGAAGTGATTCAAAATGAACCATATGGAAATCATGTACGAGCAGAATGGGGAGAAGGCGAAGAACAGCTTCTTATTTTAGCCCACTTTGACACTGTTTGGCCAAGAGGAACCATTCAAGCAATGCCATTTCAAATAGAAGACGGCAAAGCATATGGACCAGGTGCATTTGACATGAAGGGCGGATTAATTCAAGGCGTGTTTGCGGTACATGCTCTTCAACAATTAGGAGTAAAGCTAAATAAGAAATTAGTTTTTCTTTTCAATTCAGACGAAGAAATAGGCAGTCTAACCTCACAGGAACTTATTGAAAAAGAAGCAGAAAAAAGTAAACATGTATTCGTTTTAGAGCCTGCAATGTCTACAGAAGGAGCGTTAAAAACAGCCCGTAAAGGTGTGGGAATGTACCATCTATCTGTAAAGGGCAGACCGTCTCATGCGGGAATTGATCCGGAAAAGGGGATAAGCGCTATTGGAGAAATTGCCGAGCAAATTAAGTATTTACATAGTTTAACAGATTTCAATGTTGGAACGACTGTAAATGTGGGGACTGTAGCAGGTGGGACGACATCCAATGTAATTGCTGCAGAAGCCCATGCAGATATAGATGTACGTGTAAAAACCCAGGATGAATTTGAGAGAATTAGTCCTTTAATTGCAAATACGACTCCGTATGATGAAAGAACATCCCTGCAAATAACAGGAGGAATGAATCGTCCGCCACTTGAACGAACAACAGAAGTAAAAACGATGTTCCAAACAGCAAAAGCCCTCGCCGAAGAATACTTAGGAATAGAGTTAAAGGAGAAGGAAACAGGAGGAGGAAGTGATGGTAACTTCACTGCTCCGTTAGCACCAACGTTGGATGGTTTAGGAGCAGTTGGAGATGGAGCACATGCGAACCATGAACATTTAGTGATTGAGCAAATGCCAATTCGCAGTGCATTGTTCGCACTTCTTTTAATGGAATTTGGAAAATAAAAAAATATGAGGTGAAGAAAAAATGGCAACGAAAATAGCGGAAGAGGTTCTATTGGAGAAGGTTAGTAAGGAACAGTTAATGGAATTCACAAAAAATATCTCTTCAGAAGTAAGACTCTCAGGTTCCCAAGAGGAATGGCGTGCCTTCCAATATGCAAAAGAGACGTTAGAAAAGGCTGGATTAAAAACCAATTTATACACAAGAAAGGCATTTATAAGCTTACCCATTTCCGCAGTGTTAAAAGTAGACGGCGTGGACTACACCTCGATTACGCATTCAATGGCAACCTCAACACAAGAGGAAGGATTAAGTGGAGAGCTTTTTTACGTTGGTGCGGGGTCTATCAGTGATTTTCAAAATGTGAATGCAGCAGGAAAGATTGTATTAATGGATGGTCTAGCAACTCCAGGTGCAGTAAAGAGTGCAGAGCAAAGTGGGGCAACCGGGATTGTTTTTATCAGTGCAGAATATACGCATGAGATGATTGTCTCCACTATTTGGGGAAATCCAGTTCCAGAGAAACTTGCTGAATATCCAAAAATTCCTGTTGTTTCCGTAAATTATAGCGATGGATTGAAAATAAAAGAAAAAATTCGAGTAAAAGGGAATGTGCCTGTTTGGTTAAAAACAGAAGTGAAAACAGAATGGACAGATATCCCTACATTAGAGGCAGAACTTAAAGGACCTTCCGATCAATTTGTATTATTTAGCGGTCATATCGATTCTTGGCATTTAGGAGCTATGGATAATGGCAGTGCGAATGCAACAATGCTAGAAGTGGCAAGAATTCTATCAACAGAGCAAGTGGATTTAAAACGATCCTTGCGATTAGTGTTCTGGTCTGGGCATTCTCATGGCCGCTATGCTGGGTCGACCATCTATTGTGATGAACATTGGGAAGAACTATACGATAATTGTATCCTTCATGTGAATATCGATTCTGTTGGCGCCAAAGATTCTGTCATCCTTACGGAAGGAAACTGTATGGCGGAGACAAAAGGGCTTGCTCATCAAGTAATCAATCGTCTTACAGGAGAAAAGTATGGAGGTTCCAGATTTGGGAGAGCAGGAGATCAATCTTTCTGGGGACCAGGTGTGCCTTCCTTATTCATGGGATTATCAGAGCAATTACCTGTAACAACACCAGCCTCTGAAGCTTTTTCTAGATTGTTCGGTGGTGGAAAAGGAGGAGGATTTGGCTGGTGGTGGCATACAACAGAAGACACCATGGATAAGATTGATCCTGAAAACTTAGCTAGGGATTGCAGCATCTATTTAGCAGTAATCTATCATGCATGTACCAATGAACTTCTTCCTGTTGACCAAGTAGCTGCTGTAGAGGAAATTCAAGGTTTTCTCCGACAATACCAAGAAACAGCACCAGAAATTACCGCTTTAAGTGTGTCTTTAGAAAGAATCGAGCAATTAAAAACAAAAGTGAAGGAAATAGAAGAATTTATCGAAAATAATGCACTATCTGAAGATCAAATAACGGCAGTCAATGACTGGAAGATGAAAGTATCAAAAGGACTAGTGCGCTTAAATTATGTAGGAAAAGATGAATTTGATCATGATCCAGCAATGGGACAGTCTCCGATTCCTTTGTTAGCACCTATCCAATTGTTAGAGGCAAGCAAGGAAGAGGAGCATAAGTACTATAGTCTGCTAACTTTAATAAGAAGAAATGTGAATAAAGTCAATTTTATTATTAGAGAAATGATCGAAAAGACAGAAGAACTAGACCTAATTTGAAGGGAGATTAGCAGCATGAAGATTACGGTTATTGGTGCGGGCGCAATCGGAGGAGTAATTGGAGCTTATTTATGTAGAAATGGAGAAAAGGTACAATTTATTGATATAAATGAGGAGCATGTAAAAGCAATGCGAGAGAAAGGATTAAGCATTTCACAAAAAGATGGTTCCTTTACCACTCCTGTTGAAGCTTATACAGTAGAAGAATTGCTTGAAAAGGGAGAAAAGCTCCAAACAGTATTCCTATGTGTAAAAGCACTTCATACGAGAGAGGCAGTTCGTAAAATCAAAGACCTTCTAGACGATGAATCTTATGTTGTTTCCTTTCAAAATGGGTTATGTGAATATGAAATTGCTGAAGAAATTGGTATGGAGAGAACAGTGGGCTGTTTTATTAACCTTTTCGCAGACTATTTAGAACCAGGACGGATTGAATATGGAGGAGTAGGGAGCTTGTATATCGGTGAAGTAGAAGGTGCCATCTCTCCTAGAGTAGAACAGCTTGTTTCTGTTCTATCTGCTTGGGGTGATGCAAAGGCAACGGATAATATTGTCGGCTATTTATGGAGCAAGCTTGCATATGGAGCCATTCTGACGGCAACTGCCACAACAAACGAAACAATTGCTGATGTATTTGAAGATCCTAAGTATTTCCCATTAGTTGTAAAGATTGGTTCTGAAGTCTTAGAAGTGGCAGGAAAAAAAGCTATTAAACCGGAATCCTTTGATGATTGGCAACCAACAATTGTATACCCATTCACTAGTGAAGCAGAAATCAAGCAATCCTTTACCATCCTTGTCAAGAGGCTTAGAGGATATACTAAAACACGAACTGGCATATGGAGGGACATCGCTGTTCGAAAGAGAAAAACGGAAGTGCCAGAGCAGTTAAACCCAGTAATAAAAGCAGGAGAGGCATTTGGTTTGCAAATGCCATTAACCAAAAAAATTGTAGAAATGATTGAACAAATCGAGATTGGCGAGAGACAGCAAACGATAGAGAATTTGGAAGAGTTATTGATGATCTCTACTGCTATTAACGCTAGATAAAGAAGAAGGGAGGCAGGCTTTTGCAGTCAGCTTTCCTTCTTTTTTATATTCGATCGCTCTAAAAAGTCTTTCTATTTCAAAGTTCTATCCCGCAACTTTAACCAATTCTGAAGAGTATCGGATAAGAAGGTTCTGAAAATGAAAGGGGAGAAACTTACTCCCTGACTTTATTTCCCTGCTTCACCTATGTAAAAGGAGAACTAAGACCAATAATCTCATCAAAAGGCACAAAGTTCTCACTGTTACGATACTTTCCAGGAGACATGCCAATGATTGATTTGAATACTTTCGTGAAATAGTTTCCATTGGAGTAACCAACCCTTAATGCGATTTCCTCAATCGTTAGATTCTGGTCCTTCATTAATTCAATGGCTTTATTTAGGCGGATTTTTGTTAGGAAATTCATTGGGCTTGTTTGCATAATCGATTGAAAAAGTCTGGAAAAATGGTATTTACTTAGTCCGGAGGCTTCGACAATATCATCTAAAATAATTGGATTGGAATAATGATGCTGCATGTAACGGATAGCGTCGGAAATAGATTCTGGGATGGTTTTGCTGGATTGGGTAGTGTGCAAAAGATACCGTTTCAGCTCCATGATGAATGTATAGGCAAAGGAAGAAGACTCAAAGGCATCTTTAATTTCTTCATGAACCGCTTTATCGAATAGCTTAAAGATAAGCTGATTCGGATAGGCAGTATCTTCTAAACGAAGGATGTTTCCATGTTCTTTTACTATTTCGTGATAGCTTCTCCACACTTCTTCTCCATATAACGTAATATGAATAAACTCCCATTCCTCACTATCACTCGGAAGATAGTATGTATGATTGCTAGGAATATTAACAAAAAAGGCATGTCCAGGCGTTAACCGGATTACTTGATTATCAATGACAATTTCTCCTTCTCCCTTTAATGTGTATTGAAAAATAATCTTTCCCTTCTCCGACCGTTTAAGCCCATCATAATAATAAGAAGCACTGTTTCTTTTTTCCCATCCTAATGTATAAATACCAGCGATGCGTTGTTGTTGCTTTTCAGGAAAACGGAAAAAATAGGTTCGATAAGTAGTTAATTGATTATTTGACCGCAACATTTTACCACCCTTTCAAAATATCTTACCATTGTAAGACTTTCTGTCCCATTTTAAGATGAGTATAGCAAGATTGTGTTGTGTGAAAGGTGGATAATTTGTAAATTTTTTGTATAGCAAGATTAGCTATCTTTCATTCTTTTATTAATAAAATGAGGAGGAAGGTATGTCGAAAATCACATTTTTAGGTGCTGGTAGTACGATATTTGCCAAAAATCTACTAGGCGATTGTATGCAGGTAGCGGCATTGCAGGAATTTGAATTTGCTCTTTATGATATTGATTTAGAAAGATTGGAAGATTCAAGCAGGATGCTAAATCAATTAAAGGAAAATGTAGGGGCAAATCTAGTAATTAGATCGTACACAGATAGAAAACGAGCTTTACAAGGTGCTAAATATGTCATTAATGCCATCCAAGTAGGAGGCTATAAGCCAAGTACTGTTATTGATTTTTCCATTCCTAAGAAATATGGTTTGCACCAAACAATCGGTGATACGGTTGGAATCGGGGGAATATTCCGCAGTCTTAGAACCATTCCCGTCATGCTTGAATTTGCACGGGATATGGAAGAGGTATGTCCTGATGCTTGGTTATTGAATTATACCAATCCGATGGCTACTATAACTGGTGCAATGTTACGATACACAAATATTAAAACGGTCGGTTTATGCCATAGTGTCCAAGTGTGTGCCAATCGTTTATTAGATTCGCTAGAAATGTCTAAGGAGGATATCCAGTGGAAGATTGCTGGAATCAATCATATGGCTTGGTTGCTTGAAATAACCCAGCGTGGAGAGGATATCTATCCAGAAATTAAAAAAAGAGCAAAAGAGAAGCAGAGCATTATACACAATGATAAAGTACGTTTCGAATTAATGGAACGCTTTGGCTATTATGTGACAGAATCATCGGAGCATAATGCGGAATATCATCCTTACTTTATCAAAAAGAACTACCCAGAATTGATACGTGATTACAATATTCCAATAGATGAGTATTTACGCCGCTGTGAAAATCAAATAGAGAGGTGGAAGAAACAAAGAGAGGAATTAGTGGGGAATCCCAATGTTACGCATAATCGTACCCATGAGTATGGCTCCTACATTATGGAAGCGATGGAAACAGATAAACCAATTAAGATAGGTGGAAATGTGCTAAATACAGGTGGGTTAATTAGTAATTTGCCAACTAACGCGTGTGTGGAAGTCCCTTGTTTAGTGGATGCAAGTGGGATTTCGCCAACATTTGTGGGAGAGCTGCCAGAACAATTAGCGGCTTTAAATCGCACGAATATTAACACCCAGCTTTTAACGGTTGAAGCAGCTATTACGAAAAAGAAAGAGTGTATATACCAAGCGGCGATGCTAGATCCACATACCTCTGCGGAATTATCGATTGATGATATTGTTCATTTATGTGATGAATTAATCGAAGCACATGGCAATTGGTTACCAGTCTTTTCGTAATAAAAGGGACAAGCTTCCCTTTTGAAGATGGAAAATTCCTAATTTTTAACCTATTCAGTGGCGGTAAAACACATAAAGGGGAAAGGGAGGTGTAGATTTTGGAAGGACCAGCCACGATAGAAAAAGCAATCAATACGAAAATCGTCAAGGAACAGAAGAAGAAGAAACGATTAATGAAAATAAGAAAAAATTGGGATCTCTATTTGTTGATAACACCAATTATTGCTTACTTTATCATCTTTAAATATATTCCCATGTATGGTGTGCAAATTGCTTTCAAGGATTTTATCGCTGTGGATGGTATCTTACATAGTCCTTGGGTTGGATTAGAGCATTTTGAGCGGTTTTTCCAAAGCTTTTATTTTGAACGATTATTATCGAACACCTTATTAATTGGCATTTATGAACTAGCAGTAGGGTTTCCAATTCCGATTATTCTTGCACTCATGATCAATGAAGTAAAGAATAAATACTTTAAATCCTTTATCCAGACAATTACATATGCTCCACATTTTCTGTCCGTTGTGGTCGTAGTAGGAATTCTTTATTTATTCTTATCTCCGCAAACAGGCATTGTTAACCAATTAATCGTCTTCTTTGGTGGAGAGCCGATTTACTTTATGGCAGAGCCAGGATGGTTTAAATCTATTTTTGTATTTTCTGGGGTTTGGCAAAACATGGGGTGGAGTTCGATTATTTACTTAGCTGCTTTATCGGCCATTGATCCACAATTACATGAGGCAGCCAAAATTGATGGAGCTAGTAGATTACAGCGCATCTGGCATATTAATCTACCAGGAATCAAACCGACGATTATCATTATGTTGATTTTGCAATGTGGAAGTATTCTTGGGGTTGGATTTGAAAAAGTATTTTTAATGCAAAATTCTTTAAATATGAGTGCATCTGATGTGATTTCCACCCATGTCTATAAGACAGGAATATTAGGAGCGGATTATAGCTATTCTGCTGCGATTGGATTATTTGAATCGGTTGTTAATCTCATTATTTTATTATTAGTCAATTATACAGCGAGAAAGGTAAATAAGGTTAGTTTATGGTAAGTCAGTGTTTGGGAGGGACAATCCTTCATGTTAAGGAGAGAAAGTGTTAAAGATAAAGTATTTGTAGTCTTAAACTATACGCTGTTAGGGATAATCGCTTGTCTGATGATCTATCCGTTAATTTATGTATTAAGTGCATCGTTTAGTAATCCAGCACGGACAATTCTAGGGGACGTTTGGCTATTTCCAAAAGAGATGACAGTAGACTTATATGTGAAGGTTTTTCAAAATGAAAAAATCCTAATTGGGTATCGAAATACGATTATCTATACGGTTTTTGGAACATTTATTAACCTGCTGTTTTCTGTGATGATCGCATACCCTTTATCCAGAAAAGACTTTTATGGAAGAAATGTTATTACTGTTTTTATTATGATTACGATGTTCTTCAGTGGTGGAATGATTCCAACTTATTTATTGGTAAAAGATTTAGGGATGCTTGATACCATATGGGCGATTGTGTTGCCAGGTGCGGTCTCGGTTTATAACGTGATTATTATGAGGACCTTTTTTCAAAGCATTCCGAATGAATTACAGGAAGCAGCCTCTATCGATGGATGTGGAAATATAGCCTTTCTTATGAAAATTGTAATGCCATTATCGATGCCGATTATTGCGGTAATGACATTGTTTTATGGGGTTGGACATTGGAATGCATACTTTGATTCTCTTATTTATTTGAATGATGAAAGCAAATTTCCATTACAGTTATTTTTGCGACAAATGCTTATTCAAGAAGATATGTCAGGAATGTCAAGTGCCAGTGATAGTGCCATTTCAGAGCATTTAATGCAAATTGAAGGGCTTAAATATGCTGTAGTAATTGTTGCTAGTTTGCCAATGCTTGTGCTTTATCCATTTTTGCAAAAGTATTTTGTGAAGGGTGTCATGATTGGTTCATTAAAAGGATAAAGCATTTAGGAGGAGAAGAAGATGAAGAAAAGGAAGAAAAGGAAGTTAATGACCGCAACAGCTGCTTTCGTAATGAGTGCATCCGTATTAGCAGGGTGTCAGAGCGCATCCTCCGATAAAAAGGAGAATAATGTTTCAACAGAGTCAGTTGATAATGTGAACAAAGAAGGCTTTCCAATTGTAAAGGAACCGGTTGATTTAACGTTTTTCACAGGAAAGTATGAACCGAATTTAGATGATTATGAGGAAACATTAGTGTTTAAAACCTATCAAGAAAAGTCAGGAATGAATGTGACCTTTAATGAGGTACCTTTTGGAACATTAACAGAGAAAAGAAACTTAGCGTTAGCAAGTGGAGAGTATCCAGATGCATTCTATTCTTCGCGAATTCCATCAGCAGATCTTTATAAATACGGGAAACAAGGGATATTTATTCCGTTAAATGATCTGATTGAAGAATATGCACCGAACATAAAGGCAGCAATGGAAGCACACCCAGATATAAAGAAAGGGTTAACGATGCCAGATGGGAATATTTATTCTTTACCATCTTACTATAGTCCGGAGTTCTTACCAATGTTAATTGGTAAACCAGTATGGGTGAAGGAAGATTGGCTAGAGAAGTTAGGAATGGAAGAGCCGAAAACAATCGAAGAATTTTACGCTTATTTAAAAGCGGTGAAAGAAACAGATCTTAATGGAAATGGGAAGAAGGATGAAATACCTTTAAGTGCTACAAGTATTACGCAAATTATGGATTCGTTTAAAGGATCATGGGGTGTTGGAACAAGAGGAGTAGGCCATAAATTTATTGACGTTGATCCAGAAACGAATGAACTGCGATTCTTCCGTACAGATGACCGCTTTAAGGAAGTGCTCGAATTTATTCATAAATTGAGTGAAGAGGGCTTGATTGATGAAGAGATTTACACAATGGATGATAATAAATTAAATGCTAAAGGCTCTCAGGGAATCCTAGGAACAGCAATCGTTCCAAATCCAGAGACAGTATTTACAAATCAAAAGGATTATATTGGTTTAGGTGGATTAGAGGGACCACATGGGGATACGTTATATAGTCATGTGAAATCACCACTTGTTCATGTAGGAGCATTTGCGATCACGAATAAAAATGAGCATCCGCAAGCGACGATTCGTTGGATGGACTATTTCTTTAGCGAGGAAGGTGCAACCCTACAGTTTATGGGAGTAGAGGGAGAAACCTATGAAAAAAATGAGGATGAAAAACCTCAATTCACAGAAGAAATCACAAATAATCCTGATGGACTAACCTTTGACCAAGCATTAACGCCATATGTGACATGGATGGGTGGAAGCTACCCTGGATATGTACAAGAAAAATACTTTGGAGGCTCTGAAGCATTGCCAAGCTCTGTAGCTGTTGGCGATAAAGTTCAACCAGATGCACCAAAGGAAATATGGAATGGTTTCAATTACACAGATGACGAGTTGAAGTTTAAACAATCCAATGGAGCGGATTTAGAAACTTTTATTAATGAAACAGAAGCTGCCTTCATCGCTGGAGACAAGGATTTTAGCGAATGGGATCAATATGTTGATCAAGTAAAACAAATGGGACAAGAGCAATACTTAGAAGTAGAAAAATCAGCTTATGATCGTTACCAAGCTAATTAATGGAATGATTGGCTAATAGAGCTATTCGATAAGGAATAGAAGGTAAAGGTGACACACGAGATCGTAGGTGCGTGCTTTATTGCTATTCCTTTGAGGATGGCATTTTCTTTCTAAATTATGGATAAAAGGAAGGAAAATAAAAGGAGGGGGAAAAATGGATGGACTATTTTCTCGGGTCTATCACTGGAGCAATATCGTGGCAAAGTTAATGTATGTGAACGCATTATGGGTGGGCTGTACAATGTTGGGACTGGGCATCTTCGGTTTTTTTCCAGCAACGGTGGCGATGTTTTCGGTTGTGCGAAAATGGATAATGGGCGAGAAGGATCTACCGATAGTAGAAACCTTTTGGGGTTATTATCAAAGTGATTTCAAACAAGCGAATATACTAGGGTGTTTATTAGTGGTGATTGGTTTGTTTTTATATATTGATTTGAAGTTTTTCCAAGCCGAAATCAATCCTGGATATGGAGTAATCAGTCTTGTCTTTTTATCCTTACTTTTTTGGTTTTGCGTTATTTTACTATACATCTTTCCATTATATGTTCACTATGATTTTCCTATCTTTCACTATATCAAGCATGCCATTATTCTCTCCCTAGCACGACCGCTACAAACAATGGCCATGCTAGTTGGAGTTATAGCCGTCTACTTGCTGTTTCAATACATTCCTGGCTTAGTATTTTTTCTAGGCGGGAGCTTACTTGCTTATATATTGATGTTTCTAGCTTCTTTTTCTTTTCAAAAGGAGCAGGAAGCATAATAGAAAAAGGGGAGTGGAAAGTGTTTATTCCGAACCCTTTTTTAAAGATTCCTATGCTGTCTATATTTTTGAAATCTTATAGCATTGTCACCGGAATTACTTAATTTTCTTTTTAATAATGCTACATCATTTTTAATTTGCATGTTTAAAATCATCATTAAGGTACTAAATATTGTGGATAAAATTGTGCTCGCTAATAATAGCCAAATTATTTTTTTTGCACCATTCCATGTCATCTTTACACCTCCATTTAGAAGCTATTATCCGTAGAAATAGGTAATGTTATTCTAATGGTTTTAATATCGGTGCCAGCGTATAATGGTAAATAAGTCAAATGGAAATTTCTTAGAAAAAAGACAAACTTTAAGAAAAGTCCCCTATTTCCATTTTTAGGAAGAATCAACCATCACAGAGTATTATTATAGGGCTCCTCTAGAGCGTGAAAGGACCTTGCGTTTCATCCTACAGGGATACCGCCTAGCGAATATAAACTTCGATTTTCACGTATTATTCGTATTTGCAGGACAAGATCCATAACGCTGGCACACGAGGTCTAAAGCCTCAGGCACGAAATACAATGTGATCTAACGTCCTAGAGGAGCCCCATTTTAGCTCAAACAATAATAAATTTATAAAAGGTTAAATAATGGTACGATAAACTTCTAAATTAAGCTGATAGGCAAGTATTTGACAAGACGTGGACTTCATAAAACCGTTTTGTGTTAGCGACTCTAAGCTTCTTACTTATTTCATCTACTAGAACATAGTTCTCTTGATCCGTATGGTATAAGGTATGGTTTCGAATCATGGAAAAGGCTAGGCGAATCATTCGGTTTCCTAAGGCTATATAGGCCTGACCCGTGAGTTTTCCACGCTCCTTAAAGGCTTTATATCTTTGTTTCATTTCGGGATTATTTACAGCTAGGGATTTACCTACCTGGTAGGTGATATTTCGGAATGTTCTTCTTCCTTGTTTAGAAATACAGAAATAAGATGGTCTTTTCCCTCCCGATTGCTTCACAATAGGATTGGTCCCTGCCAATTTAATTAATTGCCCCGCATGTTCGAAATCGGAGATATCGCCCATTTCAGCGTATAATTCAGCTCCAGTAACCACTCCTATCCCAGGAACACTTAGAATAACTGCTCCCTCCATACCAACAAACAAATCTTCAATTTTACGTTCTAATTCACCAATTTGGTTATTCAATAATTCAAAACGATCCAATTTTTGAGTTAGGAGAAAAATGTCCCCCTCTAAAGATGCTTTGGGTTGAGATATCGAATTTTCCGCATAGTTTAATAGAATCTGAATGGTGTTGTCTCTTATTTTTAAGTTTTCACGAATGGAAAGATCACGTAATCCCTTTTCCCCAAGCTTTAAAATATCGCTTGGATGGGGATAATGCCTCATGAGGTAGAGAGGTGCTTTTCCAAACAAATTACTAAATGGTTCCACTTTTTCACGCTTTCCTTTTACCCAGACGGATTTCCCCTGAAATTCCCTAAAAATATGGTCTAAATGCATACGAATCAAGTTTTGAGTAGCTGTTCGTTCCCCCACTAATTCGCGTCGGGCACGTGTAAGTTTCTGTAGGCTTAGCACATCACCAGAAGCTAACTCGTTGGATGTCCCCCGGCCATGAATCATGGATTGAACAATGGCCATTAGATCTAAATTATCCGTCTTAGACCAATTTAATAGGGTTTGTCTTTCCTGGGCAGTAGTAGCTGCATTCAAAGTTCGAACATGATAGCCAAGCGAATGACTTTTTCTAACAAGATCCTCGTAATAATGCCCTGTCGTTTCAATCCCCACTACTACTTCTTTCAGTCTGTTTTTATTCTTTTCCGACTCAATGATTCTCTTTAAATAGTCGAAACCAGTCATAGAAGCATCAAACTCGAAAGGTTTGACTAAAATGTCCCCATAAAACGTACAAATCAATGCTTTTTGTGTAAACTTTGCCGCATCAATCGCCACTAACATTAAATTTTCTGTCCCTGTCTCTCTCAAGAACTCTGCCCATCGACTTCCTTTTTTACCTTGAATGTGGTTAAATATTGAATATGCCATCGTTTTCATCTCCTTGGTAAGGGTAGTAAGATTGGAAGTTCTGTGATAGGTACTTCCATTTTACAATGAAAACGGTGGCTTTTTTCTAATTATTTGACCTATTTACTATACTAGGCACC